>JBCBDH010000179.1:0-10006 GCA_038529855.1 Bacteroidota bacterium
CGACGGTTGCCTCCATTTCTCAAAATGCAATTGGTGATGTATAATTTGATGTTATTTCCTCGAAGTTGGAAAAATCCACCACGATCTTTTTCAATAATACAGTGGTCAGCAATGACTCTTGTATTATCGCCCATGTACCTAATTTTACCCCAATCATGCTGCTCTAATCCGCCTTTTTCTCCAGCAACAATCCATAGGTTACGAATGGTTACATTTCCTTCTGGACGCATGATATCTGGATATTCACCACTTGTATTGGGAACCCTGGTAAGGATTGGCTTACTGTCCGTATTTGTTAGATCAAGAGCCTCAATTTGTAAGTCCCATTCTGGTTTGTTTACGATTCTTCCAGTGGTAACATAGACCGCACCATTCGTCAATCTGTAAATGGTATTATTATCCACTCGATCTCCTGTATCTGTTGTATCCCCCATAATAACTGGAAAAATATCAGCAGGATTTGCGAGGTCCGCACTAGGAGGAATATCTACTATTCTTTGTGCATTTAGGTAACTTGCAGCAAGTAGCAGGAATAAAATAAAAGTGTAATGTGTTTTCATTTTAATTTTTTTTATTTAATATTTTTATATTTCTATGGATCGTTTGATCTATTTTCCTTAGAAAATGGTTTAGTTCACCAAGGCACTCCAAGGTCTTAATGAGCGCCAATCATGGATTTGGATAAGCCCAAAGCACTAGCTAATCAATAGCGGGGATTACTTAATTTGATATTGTAATCCAAGCGTTGCCGTCAGTCCATAAGTCTCTACCGTATTGCGAAATTCTTCTGAACGGGTAAAACTGATGTCCTGCTGATTCGTGAAATTATTGACATTTAAAAATACGCTCCAATTGTCCTTAAATCTTTGCTTGACAGAAGCATCCCATCGCCAAAAATTCAATATGAATCGATCAAAATCTTTATTGGAAGAATAGCCGCTGGCCTGTGTACCCTGATAGGTTCCAGAAATTCTTGAAGAGAATTTTTTATGGTCATAGCCTATTGAGATATTGAAAACATGGGGGGCCTGACTAGGCAGGGGTACTTCCCTCACATTATTGGTAAAGGTCGTTTCAAAAATTGGGGGAACGGCATTTATTAACACGGTCTCAGAGGTCAGGAAGAAAGACTCTGTCTCTGAAAATAATCTGGCATAATTGATATTCACCACGAAGCGATTAAAAGGCTTGGGCAAAAAGCGAAGGCTGGTTTGAAAGTCTACTTCAAATCCCCTGACGGTTGATTCGCCAGCGTTGATAAAAGACCGCAACTCGTATCCTTTGTAGCTGGACCAACCAAACTCATCCGCTATCTCTTGATCAAAAAGATTGGTTCGCCAGGAGTAAAAAATATCATCTATTCTTTTGTAAAACACCCCAGCGGAAAACAAACCTAGCTTGCTGCTATAGGCGGAGACAAAAAGATCAATATTCTGTGCCCGTGCGGGTCGCAGATCAGGATTTCCAGAGGTAATCACCAGCGTATTATCATTGATTTGACTCCGCGGTGTGATAAAGTTAAAATCAGGACGGGCAAGTGTAGTCGCATAGGAGGCCCTGATGTCCAGCCAATCCAATGCTTTATACTTCAGGTGCAAATGGGGCAGTACTTCCCCATAGCTTTGAGTCGTCGTCGTATCCGTAAAGGTACCATTCACCCCATACCAGCCATTCAAAGTAGAGATTCCTGAGCGATATTCATTATCAGAGTATTCATAGCGAACACCTGGGATAATGGATAGCTTTCTCATCAATTCAAATTTCAACATGGCGTATCCTGCGGTAATCGTTTCTTCTACTTCGTATCTATTGACGATAACTTCTCGATTTTCATTTAGTAAATCCGCTTGGTCAGCCTGCCACTGTCTCATCAACTCCTCATCCAAATTGGTTTTTAACCCTATATTTTCATTGGATTCATTGACAAAGTCCAAATCGTTATTGTCCTCCGCAAAACTCAATATGCTGATCAAATCATCATTATTGGGTAGAAAAATCAGCTCGCGAGAAGAAGCTGCCACAGCATCTCGCACAATTTGACCACCCAGGTAATAAAAATCCTCCGCTTCCAAATCCTCCTCTCTACTTCTGGAAATAGAGATGTACTTCCCTCCTGTTTTGAAGTATCCCTTTACCTGATTACCCAAATTAAAAGGAAGCTTATAATTCAGTGCAAAAGTATTGGTCCGCTCATCCGTGGAAGAATTGGTAAAACTGACGGAGCGGAGGTAGGTATTCGCCAGATCAGGCGTAGCGGAGCCATAATAATTGCGAGGATGGCTATCCGTATTCAAAGCGGATTCAAACACCTGATTGGTATTTTCGAAAAGCATCTCAAAGTCAAAGGGGGTCCTCCCTCTAGACTCGCTCGTCGCCACCGCCCAATCAATGGTAGACCTTCCCACTAAATGCTCCCCCAATAAGGAAAAGGAGGTCAACTGCAATTCATTTTCGATCGTGGTCCCTACAAAGGTAATGGCAGGTTCATTGGGCAAATAATTCTCTTGTATGGAGGACCTATCTCTGGTCGTCCTGCTGTACAATCCAAAAAAGGAAAAGCTGCTGTTGCCAAGCTCATAGTCCAATGCCAAACTCGCATTTTGTCGCTTTCTGATTTCAAGCTGATCTTCTAATCGAAGACTTTCGCCAAAAATCGCGGTCGTTCCCGTAGAGTCTGTAGGTCCCTGTCGCCATCTATTGGTCAAAAAATCACCTCCGCGATTAAAGCGCTCCACACTCCCCTGAAACACCACCCCCAATTGATCATTGAGTATTCGTTTGCTTCCTTGAACAACCCCCTTGTAGTCGCGAAAATCATCATTCCACTCATTATAGCCCCCCAGCCCTTTGACCAAAAACTTTAGTTCCTTAGGCGCCTTTCTGAGTCGCAAATTGACCGTCCCCCCTATCGCTTCCGCATCCATATCAGGCAAAGGAGATTTAAACACTTCAATACCATCCAGCAGTTCAGGGGAAATCAAAGAGAGGTCCACGGAGCGGTCTGTCCCAGAATTGGAGGGCATACGAATTCCATTGACGGTGATAGCCGCAAACTTTGGCGACATTCCTCTAATCACCACCTTTTGCCCCTCCCCACCACTTCGATTGATGGCAATACCTGGCAAACGGGAAATGGCTTCTGCCGCATTGACATCAGGAAGTTCCTGGATTCTGTCAGCAGAAACGATGTTGGCAATAGATTCAGAGTTAATTTGTTGTTTGATCGCGCGGGCCTGACCCAGGGCTTGGGCAGACACGATGACTTCTGTCGCAATCACACTACTAAAAGAGAGGGTAACATCTATGACGGCCGTTTTCCCCTCTTCAATCAAAATTTCTTTTTCTTGAAGATCATAGCCCGTATAGGAATAAGAAATGGTTTGGGTACCCACTGGAATATTCTCCAAGAGATAAGTGCCATCTATTCCCGTAGCGATTCCCTTAGCGGGGTTTTGCTTCCAGAAAATATTTACCCCAATCAAAGTCTCCGCACCATCCGCGTCATAAACCGTTCCTCGTACTGAGCCAGTTTGACTGATTGCATGGGTATTAGCAAACAAGAAGCAAGCGATGCAAATAATTACTAAGGTATACGGTCTATTCATTTAAACAAAGTTTCGATAAAACAGGAAAAAAGAAATAATATTCTGTTTTTCAATTAAATCACTATTGCAAAATAAGGAAGAGATAAGGAGATAAAAATCTAAAATGAGGGGGAAAATCGTCTAAAAGCGCCCTTTTAGAGCCATTAGCAGAACAAAAACAGGCTTTTAATAAACAGAAGGGGGAACCTCAAATTGCTCCTTAAAACATTTCCTAAAGTACTTGGGGTCCTTAAATCCAACCTTGTAAGCCACCTCAGAAACGTTTAGTTTTTTTGTTTTCAACAACTGTGCGGCTCGTTTGAGGCGAATGGTTTTGATGAAGTTGTTGGGCGTTTGTCCCGTCAGTGCTTTTAGTTTGGTAAACAAGAGTGGACGGCTAATGGCCAATTCAGAGGCAAATTGAACGACGCTAAAATTGGGATTATCCATTTGCTTTTCGACCACTTGAAGGGCCTTTTCCAAAAAAACCTCATCCGCAGAAGTGACGCTAATCTCCTTGGGGTCCAGACTCAAAACACGAGCAAATTTTTCTCTCGCTTCCTTACGCGCTTGAATAATGTTTCGAACCCGTAGTCGCAGCTCTTCTGGATTAAATGGCTTGGTCACATAGTCATCCGCTCCCGTCTTGAGGCCCTCAATCTTAAAGAGAGCGGCCGTTCTGGCCGTGAGCAATAAGATGGGAATATGGCTGATTTCCAGATCGCTTTTTAGGGTTCTACAAAAAGTGATGCCATCCATTTCTGGCATCATCACATCACTGATGATGAGATTGGGCAGATGCTTCCTGGCTTTTTCCAAACCCTCCCTTCCATTTTCTGCGGTGACCACACGATACTCGCTCGCAAAAATTTGTTGGATATAGCTTTGTACTTCTTGGTTGTCTTCCACAATCAATAACATAGGAGAGGCATCCGTCAGGGTTTTCTCCGCTGGCAGGGTCAAGCTGGGGTCATCCTGCTTTGGAACAATTAGCCCTTGGTAATCCTCCGTGGCGCCATTAAGACCGCTGTGCTCAAGGAGGGCCATCTCCCCAAAATGTGCCTTTCCCTTTGGAATTTGAACGACAAAGGTAGCCCCCCTTGAACGGGTATTGTTCTCCACAAAGATTTTCCCCTGATGAAGCTCCACCATTTGCTTTGATATGGCCAGTCCAATTCCCGTCCCCTTGATGGTAGAGCGCTTGGAATCAGACTTTTCATAAAATCGCTTAAAAATTTGGTCCTGGTATTCAGGTTCTATCCCTACCCCATTGTCTTCTACGCGTACTTCAATGTACTGTGCATGCTGAAATATGCTCATCGCTATCCTTCCATTTTCAGGGGTAAACTTAAAGGCATTGGAGAGCAAGTTAAAGAAAACTTTCTCTAGCTTATCTTGATCAAACCAGGCTTCTATTCGCTTGTCTTCCGTTTTAAATTGATAATCAATATTTTGAAGGGTAGCGGATTCTTGGAAGGGCAGAAATAGCTCTTGCAAAAACTCAACGATATTGCCATGAACGATTTTTAGGGGTTCATGGTCTGTGGCTAATTTTCGAAAGGTCAGCACCTGATTGACCAAATTGAGTAAACGCTGTGTATTTCTTTCAATCAGTGAAAGTTGTTTTGTTACAGATGCCGCATGTTTTTCTTTGCTGATCAATTCTTTTAAAGGGCCTAAAATTAGGGTTAGTGGCGTTCGAAATTCGTGGGTGATGTTGGTAAAAAATCGCAGCTTGACTTCGTGTAGCTCTTCCTGCTGCTGTTTGGCGATTTGCTCCAATTGCAATTTATGGCGCAAACGAATAAAACGAACCAAAGCAAAGGTAAATCCACTCAGTAGACCAAGATAAATTAAATAAGCCCACCAAGTTCTCCACGGAGGGGGTAATACAATGATTTTTAGCTGTCGCTCCGCTGGATTCCAAAGCCCATCGCTGTTCCCTCCTTTCATCTTAAAAATGTATTCCCCTTCTCGCTGAATGGTGTAGATCGCTTGTGTTGCGCCCACTGAATAATTCCAATCCCTGTCAATGCCTTCCAGCATGTAGGCGTGATGATTGTATGCAGCACTGACATAATCAAGGGCGGCAAAGCTGAGGGTAAAATTGGCCTCATTGTATTTGAAAGTGAGCTGTTTTGTGTCGTTGATGCTTTGGCTTAGCAGATGGGTTTTGTCTCCTACCTTGACCACTTGGTTATTTTTTCTCAGTTCAGTAAAAGCGATGGGAGGAATAAATTGATTGGGTTGAATTACTGCTGGATTAAATTGAGTAAAGCCATTGATACCCCCAAAAAGTAAATCTCCAGCGGTCGTTTTGAAGTAAGCGTTAAAATTATATTCAGAATTTTCTAGTCCATTAGAATAGCCATAATTGGTAAAGGTTTTGACTTGGGGATTGAATTTTGAAAGCCCATTATTGGTGCTCAACCACAATTCCTCCTCGCTCACTTCCAAAATCCCAAATACGATGTTTCCTGGCAGTCCTTCTGCTGTGGTATAATGAACAAGGCTTTCCGTTTTGGGATTAAAGCAGTATAAGCCATTGGTAAAGGTGCCCACCCAAATATTGTGATGGACATCTTCCTGAAGGCTGTATATTTTTTCCTGTGCCAAATAGACCTCAAAGCGCTCAGGAAATCCCGCTTTGTCTTTCGTCACTTTATTCAATCCTCTTTCCGTTCCTATCCACAATTGCCCATTGGTTGTTTTTAGGAGCACTCTCCCATTGTCAGAGCTTAAACTTTGATTATCATTGGATTGTCGCTTATAATTATAAAACTTATTTTTTTCCAAGTCCAAAATATCCAATCCCCCTCCATAGGTCAAAATCCAAAGAAAGTTGCCTTCTTTTAATAAGCCATATACATTATTGGCAGAAAGGGAATTTTGATTTTGTGGATCATTTTTGAAATGTCGAAATTGCTGCTTGCCAATATCCAATAAATTGAGCCCAGCCTGAAAAGTCCCAATCCACAAATAATCGCCATCCAGTAATAATTGTTTGACATTATTGCCACTGATCGTATTTTCTTCTCCCTGCTGCCATTGATAACTCTGAAATTTTTTAGTTGTCGTATTGTAAAAATTTAAGCCATCCCCTTCTGTACCAATCCACAGATTCCCCGCTTGATCTTCCGCAAAAGAACTCACTACATTCCCACTCAGCGAATTGCCCACAGGGGCATATTTAAAATTAATAAAGCGATTGTAATTTTCGTCCAGGTGATTGATCCCTCCATAGTAAGTCCCTACCCAAAGACTTCCCTGTTGGTCAATAAAAACGGAACGAATGGATTTGTCTGACAAGCCCGCTTGCCCAAAATCTGATTTGGTATACCTTTTAAAAGCTTGTTGATCTTTTTCCAAAAAATTTAAGCCATCAAAAGTACCCACCCATAAATTATCCGCTTCATCCAAACACATCGAACGGATATTATTATGACTCAAGGAATAGGGATTATTTTTTTCATTTTGATAAACAGTGATGCTTTCCTTTTCTTTGTCCCAATAATTAATGCCTCCCTCAAAAGTACCTATCCAAAAATTGCCTTTTTGATCTTCCAAAATCGTTTTGATGTGGGTATCTGAAAGTTGCCACTTGGCTTTTTCATCTATCCTTTCAAAAGTGTATGGATTGTTTTGCTCCCTTAAAAGATAGAGCCCATCCGCTGTACCCAAGCACAAGTTTCCATTTCTATCTTCTAATAAGGCTTTTACATCATTCCCCTTGCGATCTTCAGCGGAATAGCTCCCTAATAAAAACCGCTTAAAATGATTTTGCTCTTCGTCCAATAGATTAAGCCCAATATCCGTCCCTACCCACAAACGGCCTTTGGAGTCTCTATAAATCTGGCGAATCACATTATTGGAAAGGCTGTTGGAATCAGCGGGGTCATGGAGGTAGTTTAGAAAATCATCCGTCTTTGATTGGTATTTACTCAAGCCTGCGTTGGTCCCAATCCAGAGATCTTTTTCCTGGGGATCAAAGTACAGCGTTCGAATATCATTGGCCACAATGCTATTGGGCGCCTCGCTCTTTTTAAATACTTTAAATTGATAGCCATCATATTTATTCAGTCCATCCCTCGTCCCAAACCACATAAAACCTGTACTATCCTGAGCGATAGCGAATACAGAGGCTTGAGAAAGACCGTCTTTTTTGGATAACTCTCGAAAGGTGACCATCTGCTGCCCAAACACATTGAGCACCATGCCACTCATCCAAACGATCAAACTCCACTTCCATATATTGTGCATGCTACCTAATCAATTTTAATAGGGCTTACTCTAATTCCAAGATATACCACTCCAGGGTGGCCATATCCAGGTTTTCTCGTCTGCTGGTCTCTTGGGGAGCATAGTGTTTAGATAAGTAATCCAGAATCAGTGGTTCTATAGCGCCTAATTCCCAAAGTCCTTGGGTTTCCTGCATCCAAACGATCATACTCTTCCAACCTTCCCTTGTAGCGCGGTTTTGAGTGACTAATTTGGCAGAATGACAAGCGGTACAGGTGGCCCGCACTTCTTGAAAACCCTCATCGAAAACCAAACCCGTTTGCAGATGGATTCCATTTTCTACCTTATCCAAGTCCAGGTTTTCTTCCGCTTGGATTGCCTCCGCTTGGAGGGTGGAAGGGCTAAATGGATTAAGGGGAAGATTAGGTACAAACAGACCATGCAATAACAATACGCAGCAAGGAATAAGGAGGACACATATCAGGGTAATCATAATCCTAAAAAGCGCTAGCGTCTTCTTTCTAGGGGGCTGTTCCTCTGTATTTGCCCATGATTCAGCTGGTTCTTTCCCGTTCATAATTAGACTACTTTTACCGCAATTCGATGACAAGCATTGTTCAAATATCCTTTAGGATTCCAACCAGGTAATAACATGGGTTGTGATTTTCCTTCATTATCTACTGCTCTTGCCCAAACTTCATAATACCCTTGTTTGGGGAATTGGACCTTGGCCCTAAAATGTTGCCAGGCGAAGCGATTAGCGGCAGCCTCCAATTCACAGGATTGCCAGGTGGCTCCAAAATCAATGGAATAATAAACCTCCGCCACCTCATCGTTTCCCGTCCAGGCATGACCTCTGATAGCTAGTGCCTTTTTTAAGGGAACGATGGCCCCTGTTTTTGGAAAGGTCAGGAGCGACTTAACGGGCATCTTCTCAATGATGCACATGTCTTCGTCTTCTACTTTTGTTCCAGGAGCCACGGATTCGCAAGGTACTCTGTAAGATTGCCCTTTCATTTTTGCGCCATCGTGTACTTTGTTTCGCACCACAATTTTATGCAGCCATTTTCCAGAGCAAGAAGCGGGAAAACCACCAAAAACCAATCGCAATGGGTAGCCATTAAGGAGGGGAATCGCTTGATCATTCATGGACCAGGCAATCAAACTTTCCTCTTGCATAGCTTTCCAAATGGGAACTCCTCGTGAAATAGACACCTTATCAGCTTGACCGCTAAGGTGGGTGTCCTTCCCATAATAACCAATATAAGCGGCATTGTTTTTTATTCCAATATCATTTAATACGTCTTTCAGGCGCACCCCCGTCCATTTGGGAGCCCCCACTGCCCCAACACTCCATTGATTTCCTTTGGCAGGGGGATTGAATTCCTTACGGCCATTCCCTCCACATTCTAAAGTTAATTGATAGGTATGATGCTGAAAGTTGGATTTCAATTCCTGAAGGGTATAGGTCTTTTTTTGTTGGGCTGCCTCCCCTTCAATGCTAAGGGTCCATTGACGGGTATCTATCTCCTCCTTCAGTGGTGGAATGCCATTATTGCGAACAAATAATCTATCGCCTGGTGTGATTGCATCATCTAGTAGATGAGGGGGCGTCTCTGCATTGACGGGGCGATCATTTAAGATAATTAGGTCAGGGTGTTTGCCTGGCAGTGTACCGTCCGTAAGGGCAATGGGTAGCAAGCCCTTGGGAAGATGACTGGCAAATACGATCTCCGCTCCTAGCGCAATAGATATAGTGCCCAAAACACTATTTTTCAAAAAGCTGCGCCTATTCTCTTTTTTCATCGTATCAAGATAGGAATTTATCACAAAATATGGATTGAGCCAGTTTTTCAAAAAAAAGAGCCATCCTAAATTCCACTACTTGTGAAGTTCAGAATGGCTCCTTTGCTATTTGATCTACTTAAAGCCCAGTGCTTAGGGCAAGCCCCCAAGCCCACTTACAGGCCCATGGAGTAGCATTTGAGACTCAGCGCTGCCCCTTAGCTGGGATCTGCGTACTTGATGTGGGTGACTAAATCTTCTCTGTCTGAGAAAGTAGCCTTTTTAAAAGTAAAGGTACTCCCCCCTGGAAAGACCCACCTGTCAGTAGAATTCAGGTACTTTTCGAGCCCCGCTCCAAAATCGTCTACCCAACTGGTCACATTACTATACATATCTCC
>JBCBDH010000180.1:0-9972 GCA_038529855.1 Bacteroidota bacterium
GGGCCATAATTCCCTGGCGCACTGCGGCTGCCCACAAACAAATCTACATCGCCATCCTCGTCTACATCTATGGCTTTCAGGGCCTTTCCTCCAAATGGGATGAATACAAGTGTGGCCCTTGCCCGAGATGTAGACGAGGATGGCGATGTAGATTTGTTTGTGGGCAGCCGCAGTGCGCCAGGGAATTATGGCCCAAGCCCCTTTAGTTTTGTCTACCTCAATGATGGCAAAGGCCATTTCTACGATATGGCACAGGAGAAAGCGCCCGACCTTTCTCGCGCAGGCTTGATCACGGATGCGCAATGGATTGATCTACTGCCCGATCCTGGCCCTGAGCTATTGGTCGTGGGCGAATGGATGCCGCCCAAGTTATTTGCTTATCGCAATGGTACTTTCGAAAAGGTCATTACGGATTTGAACAAGTATTCTGGTTGGTGGTATGCATTGGAAGCTGCTGATTTGGATGGCGATGGCGATATGGACTTAGTTTTGGGTAATCAAGGCAATAATTTTTATCTACAACCCAGCGATGAAGCACCCATTAAATTGTGGATGAAAGATTTTGATCAAAATGGTTCTATCGAAAAGGTAATCACGCGAACCATTGATCAAAAAGACATACCAGTACCCCTAAAGCGAGAAATGGTCGAACAGGTCGCTTCGCTCAAAAAACAAAACCTCAAACACAGCGACTATGCCGAAAAAGCTATTCAGGATTTATTTGATCCTGAATTGGTCAAAAAAGCAGCGGTCAAAAAAGTGAATTATTTTCAAACCTGTATCGCACTAAATCAAGGCAATGGAAAGTTTACGATTCAAGCACTTCCCATGCCCGTCCAGTGGTCTTGTGTGAATGATATTTTGATTACAGATGTGAATAAAGATCAGCAACTTGACCTTATCATGGGCGGAAATAATTATCAGTTTTTACCTCAGTTCTCTCGTTCAGATGCCAGCTTTGGACATGTCTTACTCAATCGCGGCCAAGCTGATTTTGAGTACATAGATAATCAAAACTCAGGGCTGTTTTTGGATGGAGAACTTCGACAATTGCATTTAATAAAAATGGAAAATCAAGCCTATGTATTGGCTTTGATGAATAATAGAGAACCCAAGTTATTTGGAATCAATTAATCCCTTGGCGGCTGTACTGTCGGACTGACTCCTAGTCAGTCCGACAGTAAGGGCAGCCCCAAAGAAGTTTATTTTAATAGCAATATTTAGTATGATGAAATTTGGGCAATTAGCTTTAGTACTTTTCCTAATTATTCATTGTTTTTCGGCCTGTACAGAGTCCGAGAAAAACCCGCCTGCCTTTGTTCTCTTGGAAGCTGAACAAACGGGGGTTGACTTTGCGAATGAACTAAAATTGACGATCGACCTCAACATCTTTCGTTATATGTATTTTTATAATGGAGGGGGTTTAGGTGCTGGAGATTTTAATAATGACGGGCAGATCGATCTGTTTTTTACGGCCAATCAAGGGGATAATGAACTCTACCTCAATCGAGGAAATCTACAGTTTGAAAAAGTCACCCAAACGGCTCAAATCCTTCAGGATAGCGCCTGGTCCAATGGAGTCTCCATTGTCGATATCAATAATGATGGCCTTTTGGATATTTATGTTAGCCAAGTCGGAAATTTTGAAAGCCTGCAAGGAAAAAATCAACTGCTGGTATGTCAGCGGATTGATGAGGAAGGGATTCCGATTTATAAGGACGAAGCGGCCGATTATGGTCTCGACCTAGTGGGCTTTGGTACGCAAGCTGCATTTTTTGATATGGATTTGGATGGCGATCTCGACTTTTTTCAACTCCAACATTCCCTACATGCCAACGGTACTTTTGGCCAGCGAAAAAGCTTTATTGGGACCTTACATCCTGAGTCAGGAGATAAAATATTTCGAAATGATAATGGCCGATTTACAGAGGTCACAGCGGAGTCTGGCATCTATAGCTATGTCATTGGTTATGGACTTGGCTTGGCTTTATCAGATATCAACTTAGACGGCTATCCTGATATGTATGTGGGCAATGATTTTCACGAAAACGATTATCTCTACCTCAATCAAAAGGACGGCACCTTTCGTGAGGCGCTAACGGAGCAGATGATGCATACCAGTCGATTTTCAATGGGCGTAGATGTAGCTGATCTCAATAATGATCAGCAACCCGAAATTATTTCGCTGGATATGTTGCCCTATGATCCTACTATTTTGAAACAATCAGAAGGGGAAGATGCTTATGGTATTTTCAAATTCAAATTGGGCTATGGCTATAATCACCAGTACTCCAAAAATTGCTTACAGCTCAATAATGGCAATGGTACCTTTAGTGAAATTGCGATGTACGCTGGGGTCCATGCTACTGATTGGTCTTGGGCACCCCTACTTTTTGATTTTGATAATGATGGTCAAAAAGACATCTTTATCAGCAATGGGATTCCCAAAAGGATGAATGATATCGACTACATTAACTTTATGTCAAATAGCGATGTTCAGTGGAAAGTCAAGACGGATAATATGGAGCGCAACGATTTGGAGATGATCAAGAAATTACCAGAGATCAAACTACCCAATCGCTTTTTCCGAAACGAAGGTCAACTCAGCTTTCAAGACCTAGAACCGCAAATTCAAAATGACAAAATCAGTTATTCCAATGGAGCGGTTTATGCGGATTTAGACAATGATGGCGATCTGGATATTGTGGTCAATAATATTGATGATGCGGCTTTTATCTATGAAAATAAGAGCAATGAACGCGACAGCAGCCATGCCCATCTTCAGCTAAGTCTTAAAGGCAGCGCGCAAAATATCCATGCGATTGGGGCCAAGGTATTGGTTTATAAAGGAGCGGAGCGACTGCTTTTTCAGCACTTTCCCGTGCGGGGTTTTCAGTCGAGTATGCTTGGGCCTATACACATGGGCTTGGGAGCGGCAGCGACGGTAGATTCTATTTTGTTGATCTGGCCAGACAATACTTATGAGCAATTGGATTATTCGCCAGGGCAGACAAACTTGGCGGTGAGCTATCAGAAGGGATTGCCTTCATTTGATTATCGCCGTTTACAAAAAGTGGAAACAAAGGGGCCTCGTGTTCGCGATATTACCGCACAAAGCCAGATTGAACATCAACACAAGGAGAATCCCTTTGTCGAGTTTAATCGAGAACCTTTGATTCCTCATATGACCTCTACGGAGGGACCCGCCTTGGCGGTTGGTGATTTGAATGGCGATGGGCGAGAAGATATGTTTGTGGGTTCTTCCAAACGCAAACAGAGCGCCTTTTATTTACAGCAGGCAGATGGTACTTTCCAGGCTAATTTCCAACAAGCCCTCTGGCAAGACAGCACTTACGAAGAAGTAGACGCCCACTTTGTGGATGTCAACAAGGACGGACATTTGGACTTATTGGTAGCCAGCGGAGGTAATGAATATTACAACAAAGATCCTTTTTTGCTACCTCGTTTATACCTCAATGATGGGCAGGGGCAACTCACTAAAAAGGAAGATGCTTTTGAGGAAGTTTATGTAACGGCCAGTTGTATTTTGCCTTATGATTTTACTGGTGATGGGCATTTAGATGTATTTATTGGTGCGCGTGCTGTGCCTTGGGCCTATGGCGAAATTCCAACGTCTTATCTACTGGCCAATGATGGGCAAGGGAAATTTACGAATGTGACGGCTAGCTATAGTCCTGAACTCGAAAGGGCAGGTATGATCAACCAGGCAGTTTGGTATGATTTGGATCAAGATGGTGACCAGGATTTACTAGTGGCAGCAGAGTGGGAGGGGATTATGGCCTTTATCAGAGATGGCGATCAATTTAAAAAGCGATCGCTGCATGCTGAAAAAGGCTGGTGGAATTTTGTATTACCTCACGATTTTGATGGCGATGGGGATGTGGATTTATTGGCAGGTAATCTTGGCCTAAACAGCCGCCTAAAAGCTTCTCCTGAAAAACCCGTTAGGATGTACTATGCTGATTATGACGATAATGGAAAAAAAGAACAAATACTCAGCTATTATTTAGGCGATCGAGAAATTCCCTTTGCCAATAAGATGGAATTGGAAAAACAAATTCCCAAACTCAAGAAAAAATACCTCTACGCCCGCGATTTTGCTACGGCGAGTATAGGCGATATTTTTCCAAAAGATAAACTCAAAACGGCCAGTATTTACGAGGCCAATTATTTTGAACATGCGATATTGATCAATCAGGGAGATTTGAATTTTGAAACCCTGGCCTTACCCTATGATGCTCAATTTTCTGCCTACAAAACGGCTATCGTCTTGGATGCCAATGACGACGAATTACCTGATGTATTTATCGCTGGAAATTACTATGACAATAATGTACAAATGGGGCGTTTGGATGCTGATTATGGCAGCCTGCTCCTCAATAAAGGCCAAGGCCAATTTGAACACAGCCCACTAAACGGTCTGACCATTAAAGGTCAAGTTCGCAAGATTATTCCAGTTCAAATCAAGGGCCAAAAAGCCTATGCTTTATCGCGAAACAGTGATTCGCTGATGCTCTTACAATTTGACTAAAATCATTAAAACCCCCACGCTATGCAATTGAAGCAACTAGGTCGCTCTGGCATTTTCACTACAGATATTTGCCTGGGTACCATGACCTTTGGCGACCCACGCCATAAAGGTACGCCCAAAGAGGAGGCCATTAAAATTACCCACCGTTTTCTGGATGCTGGTGGAAATCACATTGATACCGCGAATGCTTATAATCACGGACGCTCAGAGGAAATCCTGGCAGAAGCCTTAAAAGATCGTCGCTCCAATGTGATCCTAGCTACAAAGGTCAATTTCCCAATAGAGGATGGCCCCAATAATCAAGGACTTTCTCGCTATAATATTATTAAAAGTACAGAGGCATCGCTGCGTCGATTACAAACTGATTACATTGACCTCCTCTACATGCACTGCGAAGATTCGATTACCCCCATTGAAGAATCCCTTCGCGCTTTTGACGACTTGATTCGCGATGGAAAGGTGCGTTATATTGGGGTCTCCAATTTTAAGGCTTGGCGATTGATGAAGTCTTTGGCTACTAGTGATGCCCATAACTGGACGCGCTTTACGGCTGCCCAATATCAATACAGCTTGGTAAAGAGAGACATCGAACACGAATTTTTTGATCTCTTTGAAGAAGAAGGGCTATCCCTTCTGCCATGGAGTCCGCTGGGTGGTGGTTTTCTAACTGGTAAATACCAACGAGGGCCAAGACCCGCATCTGGTCGAATTTCTGACCATCCTGATCATACAGAAGAAGCCTGGCAGCGCCGCAATACGGATCGGAATTGGGCCATTGTTGACGCCATTGGGGAATTGGCCAAAAAATATGAGGCCACCCATAGCCAAATTGCCATTGCCTGGACTCGCCAACGTCCCAATGTGGCTAGTGTCATTATTGGCGCCCGCACCATGCAACAACTAGAAGACAACCTGAAGTCAACTGACATCCAACTATCAGAAGAGGATATGCAACACCTGAATCAACTCAGTGAATTGCCAGAAGCCTATCCCTACAGGATGATTGGTGCCTATGGCCGAAAAAGACCTTAACCTATTTCCCCAATAAATATTAAATGAATAAACTATGCGACCGCTAATTTTATTCTTGATTTGTTTCCTGTCTTTTGCCTCAACGAGCTTGGCACAGGGAAATGAGGAAGCCTGGCGTATCCAAGCCAAAGATATTGACCCCAATAACTATTATGGCATCACTGTCGCCAATGGCATGATTGGTATTGTCTCTTCTCCTCATCCGCTGAAGGTACAGGATGTCGTACTCAATGGCGTTTATGATTATTATCAACGCGGGCGGGTATCCAATATCCTCAAGACTTTCAATCACGTCAATATGGACCTGGTGATTGATAGCACTTACATTGATAGAAGGAGTATTTCCAATTATGCCCAAACTCTCGATATGCGGGAAGCTGCTTTGGTGACAACTTTTGATGTAGATGACCGAGCCAGCATTCGCCAAGAGGTCATGGCGCTACGACATCTTCCTTACACGGCTTTGATGACAGTTGAGATTAAAGCCAAAAAAGACATTCAAATTATCCCTGCCAGCGTAATCGCTGCGCCCAATCATCTCAATGATGTGCGGAACTACTACAGTGAAATTGATCGCCCCCACATTAAAATACCCTTGTTGACCTCTGTAGCCAAAAGCCCTTCTGGCAAACACCTGCTCGCAGTTTCCAACAGCTTTATATTCGAAGAAGCTCATGGCAGCGAACCAGATATCATCCACGAGGATTGGGATTATGATCGACATCTGGCAAAATTCTATAAAAAGCTCAAAGCTGGAACAACCTATCGCTTCAGCGTCGTCGCCTCCGCTTGCTCCACTGAACACTACGATGACCCCCACAATGAAGCGGAACGCCTGACCATCTTTGCCGCATTGGAGCGCACAGAACGTCTCCTAAAGCGCCATCGAGATGCCTGGGCCAAGCTCTGGGAAAGCGACATCATCATCGACGGTAGTCTGGACGAACAGCGGGATATTCGCTCCGCGCTGTATCACCTCTACTCCTTTGCCCGTAAAGGAACGGCTTACAGCCTTTCCCCCATGGGCCTATCTGGTTTGGGCTATAATGGCCATGTTTTTTGGGATACAGAGCTCTGGATGTACATGCCCTTGCTGCTCCTACAACCTGACATTGCCCGCTCCCTACTCGAATATCGCTTTGAGCGATTGGAAATGGCCAAGCAAAACGCTTTTGCGCATGGTTATGATGGGGCGATGTTTCCCTGGGAGTCTGCGGCTGATGGTTCAGAGGATACCCCTGTTTGGGCTTTGACAGGGCCTTTTCAGCATCACATTACGGCCTGTGTAGGATGGTCTTTTTGGAAATATTACCAATTGACTAAAGACAAGGAGTGGTTGGAGACGAGGGGCTATCCCATGCTCCGCGAGGTCGCTGATTTTTGGGCCAGCCGCGTAGAGCGAAATGGCCCAGGCCGCTACGACATCAATAATGTCATTGGTGCCAATGAGTGGGAAGAAAATATTGACAATAATGCCTTTACCAATGGCATGGCCAAAACCGTATTGGGTTTTGCGACCCAAGCGGCCCGAGAATTGGGGCTAAGCCCTAATCCTGATTGGCAGCATGTCGCTGATAATATCCCCTTGCTCAAATTTGCTGATGGGACAACCCGCGAAAATGCGACTTATGATGGGGTAGAGATTAAGCAAGCGGATGTCAATCTATTGGCTTATCCCTTGCGAGTGGTGAATAAGGAAAGCGACATTCGAAAAGACCTGATGTATTATGAGCCCCGCATGTCCAAAAACGGCCCTGCTATGGGCCCTGCGATTTTAAGTGTGTTGTACAATCGCTTGAACGATGCTGATAAGGCTTATGAATTATTTGTCAAAAGTTATAAGCCTAATGAGGTGCCTCCTTTTGGTGTCCTGGCCGAAACGGCAGGGGGAACTAATCCATATTTTGCAACGGGGGCAGGAGGGATGCTTCAGGCAGTCTTATGTGGTTTTGGCGGTTTGGATTTGAGCGATACGGGGTTGGAGCAGTTGGAGACGGCGCTATTGCCCAAGCACTGGAAGTCTCTGAAGATGACGGGGGTTGGAGCGGAAGAGCGGGATTTTGAGGTGAAGCGATAAGGGAAAGATAGGTTTTGGAGTGGCGATGAATCACTCCAAAACCTACACTAATTTAGTTGACTACTTTTTTGACAAATAAAAAATAAAGCAGCCCACAAAGAAGGAGCATGAGAAGTATGGAAAGGCCAATAAGAATAAAATCATTATTGGTGATTTCCAGGGCGGCGAATGTTTTCCATTGAAGGCTGAGCACGCTAGCACCTATAATTCCCAAAATCCCAGAATAGGCATAGCTTATTATCCCTTCAAATTGGCCGTTGGCTCTAAGACGTTCTCTGGCTTGCCAGAAAAAAACGAGGATAGCGTAGGCGATCATTAGGGAAAGGATATAAATCATAGTTAGTTCTGCATTTTGAAATGATCCGTTGAGCTTAGCAATGTTTTTCTTTTTACAGGGATAAACCAAGAGAAATACTTCCTGCGGGGGTCCAATGATTATTCTCCTTTTCTAATCGATAAGCCATACCTATATCCACATTAAAATGCATTCTTTTCCATAGCTGACATTGCAAACCAGTGAGCAGACCTGATGTCAAAGAGGCGTTAATTGGGTCAATGGAGGTTTCGTGCCAGGGAATCGTTCTATAAGTAGTATTTAATGCAATATACTCTTGGATGGTAAATACTTTATTTCCCTTTTTAGATTTTCTAAATAATCCATTATAATATTGACGGAATTGGAGATTGGCATATCCTCTGAGTAATGAATAGCGATGCTCCTTATTTTCACTATCAAATTCTCGAAGTCCAGCTAAAAAATAAAGACCAATTTCTGATTTAATACTTTGATGCGCATTGAAAAAATACTCCATTTCTAAGGCGGGCATCAATAAATTAATTCTCCATACGGTACTATCATTCGCATGACTTTTTGAAATTGCCATGGAAAAAGTAAAAACGAATAGTAGGATAGTTGATCTAAAAATAGCCATACCTAGAAGATTATTCTGTTTTTTGTAATCTAAAAATCAGTTGCATCTCACAATTATTCAAATGACCAAAATAAGCTTGTTCAAAAAAGTCGTGATTACTATCGTATAAATCACAAGTGAATTCAAACTTGACGCTATACTCTTCCTCTATTGGACCAAGGGGTAAGATATCTAGGCTTGTTATTCTTAGATAAGCATTTTCTGGCTGGCTTCCAAATTTGGACGATTTGATGTATTGAAGATGTCCTCCTGTTGTATTTTTTTCTGATAAGATATTGAAGTTAATTTCATAATGCTCATTATTATTATCGCCAATGCTCCTAATGGGGAGTAGCCCTTCTTTTTTGATGTACTTTTTAACTAAATCGTAAAAAGAGGTGCCAACTTTTTCCGTTGGAAAATTGATGACTACATAATGACTTGGAGCTGTATTGCTAAAAGAAATAAACCCTATCGTTAAATGAACAGCGGTATTACCCTGGGCTATTTGATTGGTGTTAATTTCAGGACCTTCAGAAATAAAAGCAGTAGTAAGTGCAATATATCCAAGCATCCCTTCTTGGTCGTGATCATAGCAAAAAGCTTGATCATCTAAATAGCCTTGAAAATAACTATCCCCTAACTCATCAGGGCATTGGTAACTCATCTCTTTTAAGATCGCTTGATATTTTTCTTTTGATACTTGTAGGTTGTCTTTTTGGCAAGCACTTACCAAAAAGAAAATAAGCGTGATGAAAAGATAATAAAAAGGAGGTCTTATTAAAGACAGCCGTTGAGTGAAACGATATGCGCTAGTGGATATGATCATTGGACGGTAACTTGTAAGGTGAAACTATTGGTCAAAGTTGAGCAAGTATTTTTAACTGTCGCCGTGACCGCTGCTACTCCAGATCTGAAGAAACGAATATCAGCTGTATTCTTATCTGTATCTACAATCTCACCAATAGAGCTATCTACAGACCACTCTAATTCAATAATTGGATGAATTGGATATTCTGCGGTATAGCTACGAGTAGTATAAACCTGGGTGTGGTTTGGTCCATTAATGTAAATATCGGGAGCAGCTGGTATAACCGTGACATCTAGGTTGAATACTTGAACTAGGGGACTAAAAATATCTCCATCCGAACAAGTGGGTATGACAGTAACGAGTACAGGTGAACTCGGATTTATCGCAGTTAAATTCAGTTCTGAATCAGTGGTAATAGCTGCTGCTGGGATTGCATTGGAGTTAGTCCAAGAATAAAAGGCAATATCATCACCTGCACCAAAAACCCTAATATCAGCACTTCTACAACCTGTCCTTGAGGTTATTCCAAAACTCTCTGGTGTTGGATATCTAATAATTGCGATGAATTAGATTGCCGCAATCCAGAGAG
>JBCBDH010000181.1:0-9949 GCA_038529855.1 Bacteroidota bacterium
GTTTCTGAAAATCAGCCCTGGTAAGTGAGGGCGCTAGCTGCCCCAGGTGCGGACAACGCCACAATCCATGTGCACGAAGTTTGATCCAGAGTAGCGGCCGACGCCACCACCACGGCACGCAGCCGCTGCACGTGCCATCTGATAGACCGAGCGTCCGTTCAAACGCAGGTCTGCAGCTTGGCCTTTCATATGAAGCGAATTCTTGGCTACACCACGGGATCTCGAGCGCAGCATCGCGTTTGTACGCGGACTGCGATAGCCGGACAGAAGCATGTAGGGTTCGTCGACGTCGAGCAGGTTGTGCGCTGCTGCCATGATGTCGACAGCTCTAAGATCCATGGACTTTACATCATTCGTGCGCCAGTCGCGCATAAAGTGATTCACTTCTTTGACGGCGTCTTTGATGTAGTGGCCTTCGACCCAGTAAATCATGTCGATCCGCTCTCCGGTCCGACCAGAATACATCCGAATGCGCCGAATATCGCCGCTGCCTCGGAGAAAACCTGCCGCTTTGGTGAAGGTCGGTGCCGCTGCTATTCTTACGATGGCCGTTCCGATCGGCGAGGCGATAAGACAGCGTCACGCCAGCAACGGAATACCAGTCGTCCTCAGCGGGGTTCCCTCTTTGTGTTCCAGTAGGCAAAATAACAGGTTCAGAACCGTTCAATTCACCAGTTCGATTACCAAGTGCGGCGGCTAATTCTCCATTCCCAGCCAATAGATCATTGTAATTGACATAACTACCACTCACATCATCGAGGTAGTCAGTAAAAGTTCTCCGCACGCCAGCCTCAACACCAATCATCAGAAAATCATTAAGGGCAAAACGGAAACCAACGCCCATTGGTATAGACACCTGAGTCAGTCTATAGGGATCAGCAAAACCTTCCATCCCCTGCCCTTCTGTACCTAGTGGCTGTAGTTCGACCAGTTGGCCATTGAAATTGGCCTCTGGATTAAATCGAAATACAGCAACGCCACCATACAAATAAGGGGACAAGCGATTGTATCGAGTATGAGAAGAAAAGCCAAAAATATGAAGCTCCCCTACTGCCTGTAATTCCCACAGACGAGAACGAAAGCTCAAATTCCGATTAATCCGTCCACTATCTTCCGCATCCGCGTCATCACCAGAAATAACGCCATAGTTCAGCCCTGCACGTAAGGCAAAAGCAGGACTGAGGTGGAAGCGACCAAAGATGCCTAATGCGGGGTGGTAAGTATCCAGATTAATGCGGTCGTAGTTGGGCGACAGATCGCCGTGGTAAGAGGTGCCGCCAAAGAATAGACCTATCTCAGTAGAAGTCTGGGCATTGACGAAAAAGGGAAATAGCAATAGCAGGAAAACAACACGGTATTTCATGGGTCGTCTTTTAATAGATGATGAAAATGTAGGTGTGTACTTCTGCTACGAGGGCGTTGATTTTTTGATTGGACAGCTACATAACGCTGTAAGCCATCTAGAATTGTATAAAGGGGATGAATATTTATTTGTTCAGTCTATTAAATGAGAACGACTTTCCCAGTTAGAGAAAGCCGTTCCCATCCACAATAGTTACTTCTTTAAAGGCGCAATTAGGCCAATTGAGAGATATCTCTGATCAGTATACTGCGACGATTGAAATGGATCAAATTGAGCTTTTTCAACTCATTCAAAACAGAGGTGACTGTTTGTCGCGAAGTTCCTGTTATATTGGCAATATCTTGCTGTGTCAGCGTGTGTTTGACTAGTGTCTCATCAATTCCAATCCTGCGACCTCTTTTAATAGCGGACTCCTTCAGGTAATCAATGATTCGAGTACGAGCATCCTTAAATATCAAAGCTTCTAGGCGACTTTCTGTCTTACGGAGCTTTTCACCAATCAGGTTTAGTACTTTGTTGGATAGATCGTAGTTAGATCTCATCAAACGGCGGAAATCGCGGACCTTCAATGCAAAGTACTGTACCTCTTGATTCATCGCTCTGGCAAAATCTGGATGGGCCGTCTCCCCAACAATACACATCTCTCCAAACATAGCCAGGGGGTGAAGAATAGCTTTGATGACTTCTTTATTATCGCTTGAGTAGGTTCCTATCTTGATCACTCCTTTGACCAAAAAATAGAGGGTATCAGATGGATCTCCAGTCTCATAAACATAGGAGTGTTTGGGCAAGCGGTGAAATTTCACCATCTGCATCAAGACCTTTTTTTCCTCTGTGCTAAGTACTTCAAATAAGGGGAATTGCTCTAGAAATGTCATTTTTGCATTGATATCCATATCGCGCTCTTTTTTAGTGAAAGACAGAATCTATAATGGGTTTTTACAGATTGTGTACTTAAGTAGACACGAAAAAAAGATACCCCCCCTATCTTAATTGATTTTTTTCCAAAAAAAATGTGGGATTCCAGAAAAAAAGCGGATCATTTGCTACATAAAGCATCAAAATAGCAAATATCAAATGGTGGTTTACTGAAATTGATTGGGAGCAAATAGCTCGTCGATATAGATATCTCGTGTAGTGGGAAGGTAATAATCCTGACAATCACCAAGACCACTTCGCATAATACTAATGCATCGCCCATTAGCCGTGGCGGTTTCCCTATGGTCTCGGAATAAGTAACAATGGCCTAATTCGTGAAAAATGACAAACTCGCGGTACAAATCGGAAGCCCGCTCCCAGAATTCTTCATCTATCGTAACGTGATTGGGGTGATGAGAGGAATAGGTACATTGACCAGCGACGTGCCCTTCTCCAATCACGCTGATTTCCCCAGTTATGCCCAAGTCATTGATATTGATATCAAGACCCCGCTCGCGACCTTCTTGCTCAAATCGCTGAAAATAAGGCCAAAGGGATTCATCAACTCCAGCATAGGTACCAGAGCTATTAGAAGAAGGGGGGTCGTCAATAGGTTGGACAGTGACAACATTATCATTCTTTTGGCAAGCACTCAACGAGCATCCTACCAGTAAAATAGCCAATAATCTGTTCATGATCTTTACGTTTTATCCAAGAAATTGTAAAAAGTAAAGTCGATCAAATACAGATTTTCTTGTTTCAAAAATGTTTTTATGCTGTCCTTTTAAAGTCCAAGTCCCCTTATGCGGCGATATAGCGATTAAAGCAATCGCTAGCATCTTTCACCGTCTCAATTCGATCCACCTCTTCTGCCGTCAATGCTATCCCAAACCAGCGTTCCAAATAAAGGATTAAAGCAAGCATGTCGATAGCGTCCAGGTTCAAGTCTTCCTTAAGGTTAGTCGTTGGACACAGGTGTGATGTCGGTACCTTTACCTGCCAACTGACTAAATTAATCACTCTTTGAATTGTATTCATTGCTGTCATAAATATTAATGTCTGGTTATAATCAACAATTCTCAAGGTATGTATAGTCTGTTTCTGTTAGATTAGGAGGTAAGATGAGTGGATAACGCCCAGCGGGTAGCCATTTATTATCCATCCTGCCTCCAATCCCTTGTAAAGCGATTGCATTTGTATACCAAATGACACAAAAAATTGCGATTCAAAATCGGCTTTCTCTCAATTTTACTTCAAAACAGCTCATCGGGTTACAAAAAAAGAATCCAAGGCCACACTATAGCCCGCAAATATCCCATAGCCATTTTCTATATTATTGTACAAAATCACGGGTTCCGAAAACACTGGATCTGTTTGTTGACTTTGTCGAGTCAGCGAAGTGTGGTAATTGTAATAATCCAGTGACGTACTTCGAAGCTCAGCATATATTCGATCAAACTGTTGATTCAGTATAGAAATGGGGAAGGTCTGAGCGCGAAAAGTGTAGCGAAGACGCGCTCCGTCCTGATTGACATCATCAATCAGGGCACCCTTGCTGTAATGCAGAAGAAAAGGGAAGTCATTTTCGGTTTCTGTTAAAATCACTGGAACGGGGATACCTGTTTGGTTAAATAAAGTATCGCCAGGCCGAAGGACTTCATATTCAATTCGCTCATAGAAGAAATTCAGGTGGTAATAATTTTCGACCATCGGCTCATCCTCAAATTCAACCGTGAGATCAAAGAAAAACTGAATCTGATTTCTGCTCTGGTTATTAAAACGCCACGTAATATCTTCTATCTTAAAGTTGTTTAATGCAACAGGTTCAGGTATCTCATTAGTGGCACTTGCGTCATTCAAGCCCAGTGCTTTAACTTCGATCCGATACTGTCGACCAATTTCAGGTTTTAAAAAAGCAGAACGATATACAGGATAATTGGTCAGTGGATCGCGACCAGCTCTTAAATTTTCTAGTATCTCATCCCCCTCAAAAATACCGACAGCAGCATTGTCCAGATAGACGATTTCATCAATAGAGAGGGCCGAACGGCTTTTGGAAACCACCACCTTAAACAAGCTATCGGGGTGAAAATTACTAATTACAACCAAGCGGGATTCTTCTTCCTCAATACCCAAATCAACCGTTTCCTCGCAAGCAAAGCACAAAAGCAGGCCAGAGAGCAAAAATCCGTGTAGGGCATATTTCATTAGCAATCGCTTCATATCCTGATATTATAACTAATGTAGGGCAGTATGGGCAATAAGGTTGCCTGTTTATACAAACTTTCTCCAGGTGTCAGGGGATTTTGATTATCCCGACTTAACCTGTAGTAAAGTGGATTCTGCCGGTTGTATAGGTTGTAAACGCCAAAACTCAATTTATGCTGCCATATCCCCCTAACAAACTGTCGATGAACACCCACATCCAGTCGATGATTGGCGGGTAGTCGAAGGCTATTTTTCTCGCCAAAGTTAAGGGCGGGTTGTTCTGGAAAAAAAGAGGGCAGGGTAAAAATGTATTCGCTGATAGGCAATGTCGTAGCAATGCCAGTTCCGTAGACCCAATTGCCCGTCAGCTGCCATCCCTTATTCAAACGATGAACCAAGAGGATTTTTACATTGTGTCTTCGGTCATAGCGAAAGGGGAATTTACGCCCCAAATTGATCTCATCAAATTGGCGATTGGACCAAGAAAGCGTGTAGTTGATACTACCTGTTGTTTTTCCCTTGCTTTTGGTCAGAGCAAGTTCAGTCCCATAGCTCCAACCTTGACCCACCGTCACATTATTTTCCCAATTATCTGCATTGATAAAAGAAATAGACCCTCCCTCTTGAAAGGTAATCACCTGATCCATCTTTTTATAATAGGCCTCCAAATTAAGATCGAACAAATCAGCCATTCTGTAATCTATGCCAAAGACGGCTTGCCAGGAACGCTGTGGCCGTATACGAGCCGTAGAAGGAACCCATAAGTCATTGGGTAAGCCAATACCGGAAGTCGTTAGTAAATGGAGGTATTGCGACATCAAACTAAAAGAGCTTTTCAAAGACCATTTGCGATTGGGTGAAAAAGCAAGGGCCAGACGAGGTTCCAGCTGGTTGTACAATTCCTCCTGTACCTGAAGGCCCGACAGACGCAAGCCAGGTTTAATCCGCCATTTTCGGCCTATCTTAATATCATCTTCTACATAAATATCTGCCTCTAATGTCTCAATTGTAGCATTATCCAGAGAACTCAAAAACTGAACGATAGAAGTGATTTCAGCAACAGTCAATGCAGCATTCCCAGACAGACCAGCGACTCCAGGACGAAAAGAATGCCGAATCAGCCCCATTCCAAAACGCAGGTAATGATTGGGAGAAGGGATAAAATCAACATCAATCCGAGCACTAATGTCTTCTATTTTAGAGGTAAACTGAGCAATTCTAAATTCTCTAAACCCCAGCAAATTAACAATGGTATCCTGATACTCATACAAGTCCTTAGACTCAAAATCATATCGGCTATAGGAGAGATTCATATCCGCAAAGAGCCGACTGCCAAAAATGCGATTCCATCGCAAATTGGCCAAGGTATTTCCCCATCTCAAATCCTGTTCTACCTGCTCTTGGTAAGAATAGCCGGAAGGTACATCAGAAAAAATCGTTTTAGTATCATTGGAATAGTCATCCTCGCCTCGGTAAAAGCTCAGGAATAACTCATCTCTGGAAGACAAAGCCCAGCTCAATTTAGCATTGAGATCATAGAAACTGTAGGTGCTCTCCCCAGACTGTCCTCGATCTTCTTTAATCAATCTGGAAACTGGTCGAATAAAACCATTGACAAATGACTTTCTTGCAGAAAAGATAAAAGAGCTGGTGTCTCTTTTGATAGGGCCTTCTACAGATAGGCGAGCGGAAGTCATCCCAAGGGTAAGCTCCCCTCCATATTGTTTCTTATTACCCTCTTTGGTTCGCACATCTAAAATAGAAGACAATCTTCCTCCATAATGAGCCGGAAAGCTTCCTTTGATCAATTGTGCACTACTGACTGTACTTGAATTGAAGACCGAAAAAACGCCGATCATGTGGGTGGGATTATACACTGGCACACCATCGAGCAATACCAGATTTTGGTCGGCACTACCACCCCTGATGTGTATCCCCCCTACTCCATCTGCTCCAGTTTGAACACCTGGTAGTAAATGACTCAATCGAATAACATCGACTTCTCCGCCCAAGGCCGGAAGGGTTTCGTATTGTTGAGGAATGATTTGTTCGGTACTGATGTCTCCAAGTTCTACATAGATACTATCCTCGGCGACGACGAGGACTTCAGTTAAGGTTAGCGAGGCCGATAAATCAATATCCAACCTTAATGAAGTGGATAAGTCGATTTTTTTCCGAACAGCCTGATAGCCCAAATAAGAGAAAATCAGTTCGACCGGCCCCTCCAATTGTACTATGCTGTAAAAACCGTAATTATTGGATGTTGTACCCTTTCCAGTTTTAGGATCATAGATATTAGCAGCTATAAGCTTTTCGCCCGTTCTTGCGTCTTTTATATAACCGCTTATAATGAATTTACGTCGGGGCCTCATCCGACGAACCAATACAATTTGAGTACCTACCAGTTCGTATCCAATGTCCAAATCCTTTAATAAGGCTTCCAAAACCATTTCCAATGGACTTGCCTCGAATTGTAAGCTGATGGAGTGATCTTTTGGTAATATGTTGTTGGTGAAAGAGATATTATAGCCGGCAACTTCACTTAAGGCATAGATCGCCTCTTGTAATGATAAAGAGGAAACTGCAAAGTCTATTTCCTTTTGAAGATCGACCTGTGCAAAAGCCAACGATGGTAGTAAAAATCCTACTATCGAAAGATATCCGATCTTTATTTTCGCTAGAAACTGCATGCTTACCCTATTGTAACGTCGATCATCCAGACAAAGAGGTATATCTTTATACTAACGCTCATATACTTAGGTCCGATGTCTTTGACGCAACAATCTAATCTATCTTTTTATCCATTTGTAAGTATGGGATTGCTCACCATTGATCAATTGCAATAGATACATACCACTTGGCCAATCCTGGGTGTTGACCTGCAGGCTTATTCCAGACTGGATACTTCCTGCTTTCATTAATTGACCTGAAAAGCTATACAACTGATAAGCTAAATTTTGACCCTTGGTTTCATCAATTTTTATTTGAACCTGATTTAGGTGATGCTCAATGACAACTGGCCATCTCTGCTGATCAGTTGATTGGACCGATACGGGGTTCTCATTCATAGTCTCATCAATCCAATCTCGATAGCTGGCCACTTTTTGGTAGATGCCAGGAAAGTCTGAAGTTGTCCAATCATTTTCTCCAAAACTGACAATGCCAATTTGTATCCACTGATTACCATCAAAGACAATCAGCGGACCGCCACTGTCTCCTGCTGCTCCGCCTACCAATGTAGTTCCAGAAGTAAAACCCGCACAAATCATAGAAGGGGTAAGTATACCATTATAGGAAATAGGATCATTGCAGATATCCAGATTGATCACCTCTATGTCTGCCTCTTGCAGATAAGTTGCGGTTTCGTAGGTCGTATCGACTATTCCCCAGCCCAATACTCGGCAGTTGGTGCCTGGAAGTGATAGAAACTCATCGTCCTGTACTGGTATATTTATTAGAGCAGCTTCAGAAACAGTGGCCAGCCTTAGGAGGGCCACATCGTTTGCAAATCCCGTCCCGAAACCTGGATGAATGAAAATTTCTTCTACGGCAATCCGCTCGTGATCGGGATTAGGATTGGCGATGTCATTAGTACCTAAGAAAACAGATAGTTCGTCAATCCCCAGATTATCCAAAAAGGCAACACAGTGGGCTGCGGTCAGTACCCAGTTGGGACCAATCAGCGTTCCCCCACAAACAAAGCCCTCATCTAGTCCAGTAGCACTTGCATCTGTAACACCTACCATCCAAGGATAGGCCCCTTCCAGCGCATCTTTTCCTCCTACTACCCTCTGTGCCTGAGCAGGCAGAGGAAGAAGTAGTAAAGTAAGGAAGAAATAAAAAGTTGCAGAAAGTGTAATCAATGATTTCATTCGATCAATTTGGTTTGGCAGTCCTACAAAATTACAAAAACCTCATTCCAATAGATAGAATAAGGTTTTTGTTTGAAAGAATAAATCAGTTTAGGGATTTTTACTTGCAGCTTCCCCCAACTAACTTAAAGCTATTATCATCTTGTTGTTGGATTTCCATACCAAAGCTCGTAGCGATGGTTTGAACCACTTCTTCTAGTTCGACTTCTTTGAAGTTAGAGCTAAAAGTACAGTCCAAAATATCTGTATTGGTAATCGCCAGGTCTACACCATAACAACGAGACACATCGCGGATGACATCTGACATGGGCGTACCTCGAAAACTGAGTTGCCGACTTCTCCAAGCCAATGCATTAAAACTTTGGTCCTTAGTCAGATTAGCCTGTTTCTTTTGCGCATTTAAGACTAGTCGATCTTCCTTCTCAAGTACCCACTTGCTTGTTCGCTCTTTGGCCTTTACCTCTACGCTTCCCGTTTTAACACTTACCTCTACCTCTTCATCTGGCTGATAAGAACGAACATTAAAAGAGGTACCAAGTACCTTGATTGCCGTCTCACCTGTCTTAACCACAAAGGGAAGGTCCTCTCTCCTTTGTACTTCAAAAAAGGCCTCTCCTTCTAGAAGAACCTCTCTAAAACCATTTTCATAGGATTTACTCGCTTTAAGCGAGCTATTTTCATTGAGCCATACGATACTACCGTCTGCCAGGGCTAGCTCAGTTTGCTCTCCCTCTGCGGTCTGTACCTCTACCCAATCAGGATTTATCACTGTATTATTGGTCCATAACCAGATAGAAAAGACCAGCACGGCTATGGCAGCGGCGGCTGACCACAACCAAATTGGGCGAGATAGCGCAAATACCTTTGTACTGGGTTCAGCGCTGACCTCTTCTGTTTGTAGGGTCGCTTTAAATCGATGCAAACCTCTCTCTACATCTATCTCCAAATCATCTGCAAAAGAAGCGGTCAAATCCCAAGCATGCCCGATCTCATCAGCCAATTGTTGATTCTTGGCATCAGCATCAAGCCACTGTTCTAACTGCTCTTGCTCCTTCCCTTCTATTTGTCCGGCAAGCTTTTGATGAATTAACCTTATATAATCCGTAGAATGCATGTGTTTGCTAAATTAAACTGTATATATAGACACCAATTTTTTGTTCTCCCCCTATCCCGCTAACTTAAAAAGTGATAAAAAAAGACAAGTAATAGCAAAGTATCTTTGGAAAGATACGGACCAATAGCTTGCCGAAGTATTTTAAGTGCCTTAGAAATCTGGTTTTCGACAGTTTTTGTGCTGATTTGTAAAGTATTAGCAATTTCCTGATAAGACATCTCCTCAAATCGGCTCAAACTAAAGATAATCCGGCAACGCTCTGGTAGTGCATTGACGGCCAAATTGATTTGCTCTTGCAATTCTTTGGCTTCTAATTGGGCATTATGGCTCTTGGTCGACAAAACTGGAGCCTTACCCACTTCCTCAAACTTAATCTTTTGATCTCGAATGTAATTTAGGCTTTTGTTGACGGCTGCTCTTTTCAGATAGGCTTTAAGGGAAGTTTGAATATTAATTCGATGGCGTTTTTTCCAG
>JBCBDH010000182.1:0-9918 GCA_038529855.1 Bacteroidota bacterium
AGTCCCTGCTCTGCATCCGTCTCCGCTGAGATACTTGATGCCTTTTGGGCTAGGGCAGCCAGGGTTTGGTATTCAAAAAGATCGCGAGGTCTTAGGGTATAACCCATGCGTTTGGCTCGACTAACGACCTGTATGCTGATGATAGAATCCCCACCCAATTCAAAGAAGTTATCCGTACGGCCCACTTGTGCCACACCCAATAATTGTTGCCAGATTTGGGCCAGGTGTATTTCAATTTTGCTTTGCGGCGCTTCATAATGATTTTGCACCACAGCTGCATTCCAGTCAGGAGCAGGAAGGGCTTTTTTATCAACCTTATTATTTGCCGTAAGCGGCATCTGCTCCATGGGTATCCAAAGAGAGGGCTGCATATAGCTAGGCAATCGACCAGAGAGAAAATCCTGCAGGGCTTTTTGATGATAGCTTCCTTTCGTCACCACATAAGCCACCAAGCGCTTATTCCCTGAAGCATCCTCCATCAGTTGAAGGGCGCACTGCTTCATATCAGGATAAGCCATCAGATTATGCTCAATCTCGCCCAGCTCGATCCGATAACCCCGAATCTTAACCTGATCGTCTTTACGCCCAAGAAAAGCCACATGACCATCAGGAAGCCAGCGACCCAAATCGCCAGTGTCATAAAGACGAGCTGAAGCATCCGTACTAAAAGGATGGGGAATAAAGCGCTCCTGACTTCGCTCTGGCAAATTGAGGTAGGCCCTAGCCAAATTTCCACCACCTATAAAAATACGTCCAACTGCACCAATAGGCACCACCTCCCGCTGCTCATCCAGAATATACACCTGAGTATTGGCGATGGGCTTTCCAATAGGCGGCGAAAAACTCGCCATATGTAAGGTCGAAAATGGATTGACCAATACCCCAATCGTCGCTTCCGTTGGCCCATAGTGATTCAGCAAATGCTGCCCCCTAAACCGCCTTCGAACTTTTCGATAAAGGTCCCAGCTCATCGCCTCCCCACCAATCAAGAGATTTTTGAAATGTAGATGAGCAGTAGGGCATTCATTGATCATCACCGTAAGTAGGGAAGGTGTAAACTTGATCAAGGCAATGGGATATTTTTCGCTGTAAGCAAAAAAGGCTTCTGGCTCTTCCAATAATTCTTTAGCAATCAAATGCAGGGTGCCACCAAGACAAAGCGATCCGAAAATGGCCGTGTTGCCCGCATCCGTACTGATGTCAGTTAGGGTGACGTAATGATCGCCAGGAGAGAGTGCCGTGACTTGCTCTATGCCCTTTACGTAATTGATCAGGGCGAGGTGCTCGATCAAGACACCTTTGGGGCGACCTGTGGAGCCAGAGGTGTGGATGACATAGACTATATCCTTAGGTTGAGCTATGCGGCTTAGGTTGCGATAGGCTGACTCCTGACTCAATAATTCTTCTGTTAGTACTTCATGTGGACAAGGCCACTGCTCCTCCGCTGCCTCACTGACCAAGACGACCGCTGGCTGAGCATCATTTAGAATATAGCTTCTTCGATCTTCTGGAAAAGCCAGGTCGATGGGGACATAGGCCCCTCCAGCTTTAAGGACTCCTAATATACCCACCAGCATCCACTCTGACCGATCCAACATGAGCGCTACCAGCGTACCTGGCTGTACCTTATATTTTTTTCGTAGGAGCCGCGCGAGTTGATTGGCTTTGGCATTGAGCGTTCGATAAGTCCAGACTTGATCTCCATAGATCAATGCGCTTTGCTCAGGATGTTTCTTTACATACTTTTCAAAAATAGAAACGATCGTTTCATTGGTAGGTACGGGAAGACTGGTTTGGTTAAATCCTTTTAATAACTGTGTCTTCTCTGCCTCTGGAATAAAACGAAGCGTACTAATCGCTTTTTGTGGCGCAGCGATAATACTTTTTAGCAGATGGATAAAATGGCTTTGCATTCGCCTAACGCTCTCTTCTCGATAGAGATCAATGCAATATTTAATGGTCAGTACCAATCCATCATCAACAGGGCTAAGCATAAAGGTCAGGTCGTGTTTGACCTGTTCCAGTTCCTGGGCTTGGGGCTGTATTTGCAGATCAGCCAGGTCAATGGCAGCAGCCTCAGGAACATTTTGAAGGACAAATAAATGTTGGAATAAGGGACTTCTGCTCATATCCCTAAGAGGATCTACCCGATCGACAATTTGCTCAAAGGGAACCGTTTGATGCGCATAGGCATTAAGGGTTGTTTCCTTTACCTGAGCCAGTAATTGTTCAAAAGAGGGATCTCCACTCAAATCAGTTCTTAGCGGTAAGCTATTTAAGAAAAAGCCAATTAGTGGCTCTGTATCTTTTTGATGGCGATTGGCCACAGGGCTTCCCACGCAAATATCAGTTTGGCTGCTGTAGCGATGTAGCAATACTTTAAAGGCGGCCAGTGCGGTCATAAATAAGGTGGCCCCCTGGCTTTGCCCCAATGCCTCCAATGCTGCTATGGTATGGGCATCAATAAAGGCATCCATGCTAGCTCCGCGGCTGCTTCTCACTGCTGGTCTCGGAAAATCCAAAGGCAGGCTCAGGGCCTCTATCCCTTTTAGTTCCTCCTCCCACCAAGCAAGTTGTTGGCTCAAACTTTCAGCATCTAGCTGCTGGCGTTGCCAGATGGCATAATCAGCATATTGGATGGGTAGTGGCTCAAGCGCTACGGGTAGGTTCATTAATTCAGCCTGATATAGGGCCACCAATTCATTGATAAAAATCGACATTGACCAGCCATCCGTTGCGATGTGATGGATGACGATGGCCAAGGTATAATGCCCCTGCCCTACTTCCGTAAGCATGGCTCGTAAGACATAATCCGTAGATAAGTCAAAAGCCTCGTTAGTGAATCTGTCCAGTGATGCTGTGGTCTTTGAAGAAGAGCTTTTAGCGATTTGCATTTGCCACTGATCAGCAGGTAAAATCTCTTGATAGGCTTTACCTCCTTCCTCGCGATAAACCGTTCTAAGGACCTCATGACGTTGGATCAATTGTTGAAAAGCCTGGCGAAGCGCTTCTTGGTCTAGTGGTCCTTTTAGCTCCAAGACCATAGGGATATGATAGGCGATACTGCCCTCTAATTGATCAATAAACCAAAGGCGCTCCTGTGCATAAGAAAGCGGCACTTTTGCTCCCCTGTCCATTTTTGACAAGGGCTGATGGGCCAATCCAGTCGACTGCTGATCAATATGAGCTGCCAATGCCTCCAAAGTCGTATGGCTAAAGATCGCATCAATGCTGATCTCAACTTCCATCTCTTTTTGCAAGGCAGCTAATACGCGAATCGCCAATAAGGAGTGCCCTCCCAAATCAAAGAATTGATCCTGTAAGCCCACCTCTTCTACTTCCAGCAATTCCGACCATATCTGAGCCAAATGCTTTTCCGTTAGTGTTTGTGGCGCTTGATACTCCTGGACTTTAAGCTCAGCACCAAGCCCTGCCAGTGCTTTCCGATCTAGCTTTCCAGTATGACTCAATGGCAAAGCTTCCAATTCCATCCATTGCTGCGGAATCATATAATCAGGCAAACGCTCGCGAAGATAAGCTTGTATGGAGGACAGCTCAATGGATGCTTGGGGTACTAAATAAGCCGCTAGTAAAGCTTGTTGGTCCGCCCCTTTTGTAGCAATCACTGCACAGTCACGAATCGCAGGATGGCCAGACAACTGCATTTCTATCTCGCCCAGCTCGATACGATGGGCTCTGATCTTCACCTGATCATCTTTTCGCCCCCAAAACGCTAAGTCCCCTAAGAAGTTTTCGCGAACCCAATCGCCAGTCTTATACAATCTTTCCCCCGCTTGGAAAGGATGATCGATAAATTGGGCTTGGGTGAGTTCAGGTGCATGCAGATAACCTCTTGCTAATCCTGCCCCTGCAAGGTATAATTCGCCAATCATCCCTCTGGGAACCAATTGCTGTTGTGCATCTAATACATAAGCTTGCATTCTGTCGATGGCCTTGCCAATGGGCACCTGTTCTTGCCAGTCCGTATGGGCATCAAAGCGATGACAAATACAACCCACTGTCGCCTCTGTTGGCCCATATTCATTGTAGAGTTGGACAGCTGGCCATAGCGTCTTCATCTTCATCGCCAAGGCAGTCGACAGCGCCTCCCCTCCAACAATCAACTGCTGTATCTGGCGATTGGCTAATGGTGTATCTTCCAGCAGCCTCAGATGCGAAGGCGTGAGCTTAATTGTGTTGACTTTATTATCTGCGATGACCTCCAATAGGCTAAAGCGATCTTTTTCTGATGAAGGAGGATAGATGATGACCTGGCCTCCACTGAGCAAGGGCAGATAAAGGGCAGTCACACTGATGTCAAAACTAATACCTGTGTACAGCGGCATGGTGATGGGGTCCTCCAATTGATAATTCTCCAAGGCCCATTGTAAATAATGGCTCAGGTTTTGGGTTTCAATGGCGACGCCTTTGGGTTCACCAGTGGAGCCAGAGGTGAAGATGGTGTAGGCCAGTTGATGGGGAGCGGGCGATAAGTTGAGGGGAGCGGAGGGATACCTTTGTATTTGTGCTTCTAGGTTTTCTACAAAAACGATGGGTAGGGTTGGGCGGACTTCCCAGGTATTTAAGCGCTTTTCTTCGATGAGTAAGAGCTTTGCTTTGCTCTTTTGGAGCATGCGATCGACGCGATGCGAAGGCGATGCTGGGTCGATAGGCAGATAGGCGGCGCCAGATTTTAAAACGCCCAACAAAGCGATCATTAGCCAAGGGCTACGTTCCATGCAGATGGCCACCAATTGATCAGCCGCTACCTGCTTAGCCTGGATAAAACGAGCTAGTTGATTAGATAAGTCATCCAGCTCTTGATAGCTCAAAGTCTGTTCTTTATAAAGGATGGCTGGACGATCGGGATGTTGGGCTACTTTTTGGTTAAATAGTTCTAGCAAGCTATGATCCACTGCTGGCATCGCGGAAGGCGCTTGCCGCAAATGCTGTCTTTCGGTAGCAGACAGCAGCTTCAATTCATCAATATTTTTCATTGGATCAGCGCAGATCGAATGCAGTAAGACCTTAAAGTATCGAGCAAAACGCTCGATGGTCTGGGCATGGAAGAGATCGCTGCGATAGACCAATTCTCCATTTAGGCCCTCTTCTGTTTCAGTCATCACCAAACGCAGATCAAACTTAGCCAGCACCTGTTGCTCCTCCTCAAGCATTAAGTGTAAATCCTCTAAGTCAAAATCCTGGGCCGCTGGGGTATTTTGCAATTCAAATAAGACTTGAAAAAGTGGGGTCTCCTGAAGCGAACGATGAGGGTCTACCCGCTCAACGATGCGTTCAAAGGGAACCTCCTGATGCTGGAAAGCCTCAATAGTTCCTGTTTTTATCCTTTGGAGCAAATCCATAAATGAAGGCTGACCACTTAGATCGCTTCGCAAGGCCAGGGTATTCACAAAAAAGCCAATGAGCGATTCGAGCTCACTTTGTTCGCGATGGGCTGTCGTCGTCCCAATGCAAATATCCGCCTGACCACTGTAGCGATAGAGTAAGATTTTTAATGCCGCAGACAGGGTCATAAAAAGCGTCGCCCCCGCTTCTTTGGATAATTGATTGAGCTGATGTGTGGTTGTTGCATCAATCGTAAAGGGCACTTTTGCGCCCTGCTTACTGATGTGATCTGGATAGGGAAAATCTCGGACAAGCACCTGTGGCCGTACTCCCTCCAACTGTTGGGTCCACCATTCCAGTTGATCCCTAAAGGTTTGATCGTTGGTACGCTGGCGCTGCCAAATGGCGAAATCAGCATATTGCACTTCCAAAGCAGGTAGCTTGAGTGCTACCCCGCTTTTTAGGGCCTTATATACCTGAACCAACTCATCAATAAAAATAGCGGAGGACCAGGCATCAAAAGCAATATGATGGATAAGGACCATCAGCACATGGGTTTCCTCCTCTTTGATCAAATGCACGCGGATGGGATAATCCATCGCCAGATCAAAAGCTTGATTGCTTGTTTCTAAAAACCAATGGTCTTTTTGTTCTTTACTCCTCCCTCGATGATCGACGATGGATAAAGACCAATCTGTGCTTGTTCTTATTTTTTGGTGGACTTGCCCCTCTTGCTCTATATAAATGGTTCTCAATATTTCGTGTCGCTCGATCAAATATCGGAAAGCAAGTCCTAGTGTGGTGACGTCTAGTTCGCCTTGCATTCGAATATACATGGGGATGTGATAATGCACACTGCCCTCTAATTGATGGATAAACCAAAGTCTTTCCTGAGCAAAAGAAAGCGGAATTTGTTCTGGGCGTTGGACGGATAAAAGTCCTGGCTCTTTCCCTATTTGATCCTGCTGGTGAATGTAGGCACTCAGATCAGCCAAAACGGGATACTCAAAAATCACCTTCAGGCTAATGGCTACACCAAAAGTTTTTCGGATAGCCGCCATCAAACGAACCGCTAATAAAGAATGACCTCCTAGGGTGAAAAAATGACTGGATCGACCTACTTTCTTGAGCCCTAGCAAGTCTTGCCAGATCGTGACCATCTGCTCTTCCTCAGCCGTTTGGGGCGCTTCATAATTATGAGTCATCTGCTGGGCCAGATCGGGAATGGGCAATCGTCTTTTATCTACCTTCCCATTGGGGGTCAGCGGCATGGTCTCCATGCTGATCCATATATCTGGCACCATATAGCCAGGTAAAAATTGGGCGACTTGTTCTTTGGCCCTTTTTTCCTCCCATGCTTTGCGTGGAAGCACATAGGCCACCAATTGTAAATCTCCTGTGGGCCCAGGATGGGTCATGACCACTGTTTGGATAAAGGCTTCATTTTGGGATAGAACCTTTTCTATTTCTCCCAACTCAATTCGATGACCACGTATCTTCACCTGCTCATCCATTCTACCCAAACAGAGTAGGCTACCATCAGGCAGATATTTAGCCCAGTCGCCAGTTTGATACAAGCGCTGTGAAGCATCCCATGGAGCGGAGATAAACTTTTGGGCACTGAGTTCAGGACGATTGAGATAGGCGCGAGATAGTGGAAGTCCTCCTACATATAATTGTCCTTTCACACCAATAGGGAGCAAGTCTTGATTGGCATCTAAAACATACAATTGTGCATTATTTACTGGTCGCCCAATGGCAATGAGCTGGCCCGCTTCCCAATGGCGTGTCGCCTCCCAAGCCGCTACGTCAATGGTCGCCTCTGTAGGTCCGTAGAGATTATAGAGCGGTGCATCAAAGTACTTTTTGAATTGCGCTAAAGTATTTTTACTCAGGGCTTCTCCACCACAGCAAACACGGCTGACCATAGATAAGTCGACCGCCTCCAAGGAGGCTACATGCTGTAAAAAGGTATTGAGGATACTGGGTACAAATTGTATCACATTAACCCCTGTCTTTTGAATAAGGGCCAATAAACGAGTGGGGTCAAAAGCACTTTCTTCATCGCATAATTGCAAGCAAGCACCATAACACAAAGGCATAAATAACTCCCAAATAGAAGCATCAAATACATAATTGGTTCGCTGTAATACGACAGCCGCTTTGGTCATCCCTAGATATTGCCACATCCAATGGTTGTGATTGACCAAACTGCGGTGATTGACCGCGCAAGCTTTGGGCTGGCCAGTGGAGCCAGAGGTGTACAATACATAGAGCAAATCATCTGGAGAAATCGCGACAGCAGGGCGATGGTTGGGTAGGTGATCCAGTTGGAGGCTGTGGATATTAAGCCAATTGACTGAACGACTTGTAGGAGATACTAAGTCATTATCCCAATCGCTCAATATACAAGTCAACTGGCTATCTTCAATCAAATAGTCCATCCGCTTAGCGGGATGATTGGGGGCGATAGGCAGATAAGCAGCACCCGTCTTGATAATCGCATAAATACCGATAATCATTTCTATGGATCGATGCATACAAACCCCCACACAGCTATTAGGACGAAGCCCCTGAGCCTGAAGATAGTGGGCCAATTGATTGATCTGACCATCTAATTCCGCATAGGTCAAAGCCCTTGAACTCATTCTCAGCGCGACGGCATCAGGCTGGCGACGGACTTGCTCTTCAAATAAATCTATGATCGTGGAATCAGCTGGATAATCAGCCTGAGTCGCATTAAATTGATGGAGTAATTGCGCTCGCTCCGTGGCTTTTAGGATTTGGAGATCGCTTAGCTGGGGCGCTGTTTCCTGCACAAGCTGATCTAATACTTGCTCAAAATGCCCAGAAATGGCTTCTACATAATGAGCATCCAGCCATTCATCATTATAAATAAAATGAATATCCAGTGTCGATTGAAAACTCGCTGAGAGCGTCAACAAATAATTGGTTCTTTCCTCAATCTGAACATCGCTGGCCAGCGCCTGATGTTCTTCGATAATCCCCTCCCCAATTGGGTAATTTTCAAAAACCAAAATGCTGTCAAACCAATCGCCCTTTAATGGATTGGTAGCCTGTATTTCCTTGAGCGAAAGAAACTGATACTCTCTGGCCTGGCTATGGCCCAATTGAATTTGTTGCAACCATTCAACTGGCGACTGGTTCCACCTCATCTCTGCACTCAGGGGTATGGTATTGATGTATAGCCCTACCCGCGATGCCGCATCAGACAAAGCGGCTGGTCGACCAGAAACTGTTACGCCATAAACAGCTTGGTTTTGTCCAGTATAACGAGCAAGCAGATAAGCCCAGACACCTTGTACGATGGTATTGATTGTCAGGTGATGCTTATGGGCAAAAGCATTTAAAGCTGCTCCTTTTTCTGGCGACAGTTGCCACTGGTGAATACCAATGCTGGCTCCCCCTTGATTGCGCTGACCCTCCATTTGACTAAAAGGCAGTAGGCTAGGGTTTTCTATTGTTTGTAAATACTTCTGCCAAAAAGCCGTGGCTTTGGTGCGCTTGGTCGAACGGATAAAACGAATGTAATCTTCGTACTGATCTTTTACGGGAGCTGCTAGTGTCTGTCCTTGTTTGAGCAATTCATAACTATTCAATAACTCTCCAATAATGACGGGCGTACTCCAACCATCATTGATCAGGTGATGGAAAGTCCAAACCATTCGATGAACTGAATTGGAAAGACGGATGAGGCTGACTCGAAATAAGGGAGCCTGTCTGAGGTCAAATGCCTTTTCTCGATCTGTCTTTAGAAATAAATTTAACCGCTCCGCCTGCTTTTGTTCGTCGTATGCGCGATAGTCGTAGTGGCTAATGGGTAGATCAGCTGAGGCATATTGTCCTTGTAAAGGAATGGCAAAATCATCTGCATAGAAGCAAGTGCGCAGCACGCTGTGTTTTTCTTGTAGCCATTTCCAACTTTGATAAAAATAGTCCTCTTGCAAGTCTCTTAGCTCACAGCTAAATTGATTGATGTAAGCGCCTCCCTGTTCTGCGAGTAGGCTGTGAAAAAGCAGCCCTTCTTGTAGGGGACTTAGTGGGTATAAAGCTTCTAGATTGGCGCGACGATTAGGGTCAGCATCCAAAAAGCGGTCTAGACCCTCTGGGCTTAAATGATCTTGTAAACCAAAATCTGAAGGAGTTAGCTCACGGGTCTGTACCGCCATACAATCCTTGATAATGGTTCGAAGGTGTTGTAGATAGGCGGTGGCTAAATGGCTGATGGTCGCCCTCTCATAAACCTGCTCAGCATACTGCCAGTTTACTTCCAATTGTCCCGCTCTGACCCAAACATTGATCATCATGCGCAAAGGGCGACTGTTCTCCGCGGCAGAAGAGGCCCCTGTATTTTCCTCCGCAATTTGTAGTGGCCCCTCAGACATCAGTACATTGTCTAACTGCCCCAGATAATTGAACTCTATCTCCCAATTTTGCTCACTCAATCGTTCTCGAACTGCCTCATCAGGATGCAAATAACGCAGCGCCCCATAGCCCATCCCTTTGTCTGGAATTCGTCGTAAATCTTCCTTGACAGACTTAATCCAAGAA
>JBCBDH010000183.1:0-9831 GCA_038529855.1 Bacteroidota bacterium
CGTGGAACAGGTCTAAATGATGAAAAGATGACGAAGAAAACCATACGTTGTTTGATTGTAGAAGACGAACCCCTGGCTGCTGAAGTGCTCAGCGATTATGTTGGGCAATTGCCCCAGCTCGAACTGGCTGGTATTTGTGAAGATGCGCTTTATGCCCTCGATTTTTTGAAGCGGGAATCAGTTGACCTGCTATTTTTAGATATTCATTTGCCCAAGCTAAAGGGCCTGGATTTTTTGCGTAGTCTGGAAAATCCCCCCAAGGTCATTATGACAACGGCTTATCACGAATATGCCATTGATGGTTTTGAGTTAAATGTGATTGACTATCTGCTCAAGCCCATTGAGTTTGCCCGTTTTTTAAAAGCAGTTAATAAGGCATCTGATCATTTGGTCCGGCCGACCCCAAGCCCCAAGCCCAAAGTAGGCAAAAATGCGGCCCGTCCTTTTCGGTTTTTTAGCGTCAATAAGAAACACATCAAAATCTACCTGGATGAAATTCTCTACATCGAAAGCCTAAAAGAATACATTCGCATCCACACACCAGATAATACCATTGTCACGAAGTGCCAAATTGGAGAAGTACAATCCCTGCTCCACGAAGTGCCCTTGTTGCGCATCCATCGCTCCTTTATCATCTCCAAGGATAAAATCGAAGCCTACTCACCTGTTTCCGTGGATATCAATGGCCGGCAGTTGCCCATTGGCAGAAGCTATAAGGCACAAGTAATGGATGTTCTCAATAGATTGACCTAAATTAAAAGATCATTGTTATTTTTGGTCTAAAAAAGCGTAGACTCGCTCTATTATGGCCAAGCAACATCTTTTTGACTATTTTCGAAGACAACAAGTCAACTACCCCAAAGCAAAAGACAAATCCTTTTGGGTTCAATTAGACTTTGACGATCATGGGGCTTTTGTAGCGGTGGTGGATAAAAAGGGAAATCCTCTGGTACTGGATTATCGCTCTTTTGACGGCCCTCGGCGCAGGATACTCCAATTACTGGAACAAATGGCCCTCAAACAAGGCTTTATCATCGACTGGGAAAAGCCCGATGATCGGAATTATCTCGCTGGACAGGAGGACCTACTCCAATTACTGATTACCACTGATCTATTGGTGGATCGACAATTTCGTCGACTAAAAAAGGCCCAGGGGCAAGGGCGGTTAAAGCTCCATATCCAAGAGCAAGCATCTTCAGACGACAAGGAAAGCAACTTGACGGGAACCCTGCAATTGGATTACAAGGGGAAAACCCACACCAATTATCAAGTCATAAATCAAGAATTGCTTTTAGTTGATCAGGACCTAGTAAATATTCCCAACTTAGGCCCTGCATATAGTGGCCTGAATTACTTCAATACGAAGATTCGCCCCGATGATCTATCCATTTACCTATCGCTCTTTTTCTCTAATTTACAACAGATTGACTTTGGATATGAGGATTATCAATTGGTCCGTACCAAGGAGCAAATTCCCACACAAGCCTGTTTGATTTTTGATCAAGTAGATGAGGATCAGGCATTGGTGATGCGGATGGCGCAGTACCTTCCTGGTCTTCCATTGGATGCGCTTGAGCTTTTTGATTTGACGCATTTGGCGGAGCTTAGTGACTTGGAAAAACAGGTTCGGGTGTATGGAGTAGAGCCGCATGCTATTGAAGACCTGCGAGATGAGCTTCAATCGCTGCTTAAAAAGCGGAAGGTCAAATCCACCAAAGCTTCCGAAAAAGCGGAGGTCATTTTTGAGGCAGAGCGCTTTATCATTCCCAAAGAAATTGCGAGTACCTTTATCTATGAGGATTTACCCCTGCTATTGAGCAAATTTCAGCTTTTTGGTGTCGAGCAGTTAAAGGCATACAAGGTCGTGACCAAACAGCCTTCCTTGATCCCTAGCCTCAATCATGGCATCGACTTTTTTGAAGGCAGTATTGATTTGGATTTTGGGGAGGAGCGGATGAGTCTCCAAGAGGTGATTGCTCAATTCCGTAAACAGCGCTATATCCAACTCAGCGATGGCAGCCATGCGCTACTGGATGAGGCTTATATTCGTCGTCTGGAGCGAATCATCAAAAAGGAAGGGGATCAGTTAAAAGTCTCTTTTTTTGATCTGCCCTTGATTGAAGAGTTGATTGATGAGCGAACGGCGGCTCCTTTTTTACAAAAAACGCGGGAAGTCTTTGAAGGCTTTAATCAATTGGCGAAACGCCGAATGCGATTACCTGACCTAAAGGCCCAATTGCGCCCCTACCAAAAACAAGGCTATAAATGGCTGCGCTATCTTCAGGAACAGCAGCTTGGGGGCTGTCTGGCAGATGATATGGGGCTGGGAAAAACCCTACAGACCATCGCGCTACTCGCTTCTTTTTATCCCAAAGAGGAGATGCCCTCCCTGATTGTCATGCCGCGCAGCTTATTGTTCAATTGGGCCAATGAGGTCGCTCGCTTCGCTCCCCAACTCAAAACCTATACCTTCTACGGCAATCAACGCGATATCGAAGCGGCGCGTAAAGCACACCTGGTTTTTACCACCTATGCCATGATGCGCAATCAGATAGAAGTATTTCGAGAAGTTGATTTCTTCTATGTGATTCTGGACGAGTCACAAAACATCAAAAATGTCAATGCGCAAACCACCAAGGCGGCGATGCTTCTGGATGCCCAACATCGACTGGCACTCAGTGGGACGCCTATTGAAAACAACCTCTCAGAACTGTACTCCCTATTTCGGTTTTTGAATCCTGCGATGTTTGGCAGTTTTAACCAATTTAAAAACGATTATCTGGGACCCATTCAGAAAATGAAAGACCAGGATGCGCTACAGGCTTTGAGAAAAAAGATTTATCCCTTTGTTTTGCGTCGTCTCAAACAGCAAGTTCTCAAAGACCTGCCTGATAAGATCGAGCAAACCCTGATGGTGGAGATGACTGATGAGCAAAAGCGACTGTACGAGCAAAGAAGGCGTTTTTATCGACAAGCCATAGAGGCGCAAGTAGCTGATAAGGGGATACTGAAAAGTCAGTTTTTTATCTTTCAGGCTTTTACTGAATTGCGGCAAATTGCCTCTGTACCAGAACGCTTAACGGAGGGCGAGGTAGTAGGCAGTAAACGAGAATTGCTAATGGAACAATTGCTGGATACCATTGCCAATGGGCATAAGGCCCTGGTCTTTGTCAATTTTTTGGCAGCGATCGAAATGGTGAGTGAGCAGTTGGCGGCTGAGGGTATCGACTTTGTGAGTATGACAGGGGCTACCCGCAATCGGCAGGCGCTGGTTGACCGATTTCAGCAAGACCCCAATTGCAAAGTATTTTTGATGACCCTGAAAACGGGAGGGACGGGACTTAACCTGACGGCGGCAGATACGATTTTCCTCTTTGATCCCTGGTGGAATGTGGCGGCGGAAAATCAAGCGATTGACAGGGCGCATCGAATTGGACAAAAGAATAAGGTACTGGCCTATCGCCTGATTGCGGCTGGAAGTATAGAAGAAAAAATCGTTCAATTGCAGGCCCTGAAAAGGGAATTGTTCAATAGTGTCATCTCCTCAGATGGCGCTGCGCTTAAATCAATTAGTGAAGAAGACCTGGCCTTTATTCTAGGCCGTTAAAGCATGCAGCTATGGATAAGGCAATAAAAGAGCGGCAATCGGAAGTAATGGGGATATTGGATCATTATTTCACCCGTCGTGACCTGAATGGCGAATTTAAAACGCTGATGAATCTCTTCTTCCGACAACAGGAAGAGGTCATTAAGAAATATGGTTTTGAAGAACAACTGAACGACAATATTCGTCGGTCGATGAAGAAGCAGGAATTGATAGAATTATGCGCCATTCCCTTTCTTAATTTGGAATTGTTCAATGCTTTTTACGACAGTTTACCATCCATCAATCGAGACTTATTGGATGCTTTGATTTGGGAGGAAGGCAGTCTGCTTGAAGACTTGGAAAAGCTGCTGGAAAAGGACTTAGGGCTATTTTCAAAGGAAGCCAATAACAATCAATTTTACTATTACGATAGAGGTGCCGTTTCTGTTATGGCTTTGTTCAAAAGACAAGACCTAAATGCTGGATGGTTTTCAAGCGAACCCAAATACTATTTATTTATTCCCAAGGAATTGAGGCGAGTCATTAGTCAATATTACGAGATGCCTCCTGAGGCAAAGTGGTTGCCCATTGAGGAGCCAGAGCCTACCCAGTATGTGTATGAGACGGGAGAAATAGATATTGCTTCAGAGCTACCGCGTCTGCGGGCTTATGAAGCACAGGGGATGATCCGAAAAACGGGAAAGGGACGACCTTTAGCCGCTACCCTGGGTAAGATGCAAAGACAGTTAAATTTGAATACTTTTTTCCCAGATGCCAAGGATAAATCCCTAAAACTTTGTCGGACTGCTTTGCTGGCGGGGATGTTGAGTGCAGCGTATAAAAGTAAATCCCAGACTGATGTACCGCTTTTTATCCGCGAACTATTTACCAAAGATTGGGATACCTATGTTTATTCCATGCCCATTGTGCTTCATTTTATCAAGGGGATGAATAGGATAGGTGTGGAGGTACTCGCCAATTCAGAAGCGGCTTTTTCTGAGCTTTTTAAGGAAATGCCGCTTGACCAATGGCTTGCTTTTGATGATTTTGAACGCTATCTCTCCTATAACTTCATCAATCTCAAACCCATCGATGTTTACTACACCAATGATAAACTCTATTATAAAGACATCAAAAAAAATATTGACGAATACGAATTCCAGGAGAATCAATCCATCAATGGGCGCTATTATCACCAAGGGATTTATCAGCCTTATCTAAAGGGGATGTTGTTTAATTTTGCGGCATTTGGCTTGCTTGATCTGGCCTATGATGCTCCAGATGTGAGCTGTTTGGGGGAAAGTTATTTTTCTCCCTATGATGGGCTGCGCTATTTTAGGATCAATCCGCTGGGCGCTTATATCTTTGGACGAAGTAAAACCTATTCACCCAGGGTAGCTTTACATCAAACGAATTATACCTTGTCAGCAAGTAGTTTGATGCTGATTTCAGAGACGTATGATCGGAATGTTGCTCAACTAGCCGAACCCTTTATGGAACAGGTGGCCCCCAATCGCTTTCGGACCAGTGCGGAGATTTTCTTAAAAGGGTGTAAGAATCAACAAGAGCTTAAGCAAAAGATTCAGTTGTTTAAGAAAACTATACTAGCGGAATTACCTACCAACTGGACCACTTTTTTTGAAAGCCTAGAGCAAAAAATAAATCCCCTGAAACCCATTAATCAGGTCCGCGTATTTCAAATCCCTGAAGAAAATAAGGATTTACTTCAACTCATCATCCGCGATCCCATACTCAAAAAACTGGTGTACAAAGCAGAAGATTTTCACTTACTCGTCCTTAAGAAAAATTACCCCAACTTCAGAAAACGCCTACAAGCTTTTGGCTATCTCTTAAGCTGAGAAAGAGAAAAAAGCGGAGAGTAGAAACCCGAAACAGGGTCCATCCATTCAGGTTCTACTCAACGCAACGCACACCATGTTTGAGAGAGTCGATTATAATCGACCCTGTTATTTACATCTTTAATTTCTTGAAATAGTCTATAGCTTACTTGATCCTAATTGTTGATTTAGCTGATCGTTCATGGATGAGAACACTTCAGGTGAACACCCTTTTCCTGGAGGGGCCTGAGCAAACCTTTACTTTCACTTTTTGCAGTAAGCCATTTATGGAATGATAAGACCTATCATGGCCTGTAGACACTACATAGTTAAGTCTGCACGTTTATCACCAGATTCAAAACGCATTGAAACGTAAATTGTTTACTAAATGGATGTTGAAAGCCCAATTATTCTGATCTTCCATCTAATTATTTGACTTAAGTCACAGTCTATTGCTCGGATTCAAGTCCAATTTTACGCGTACCCCTATTTCATGTTATATGACCGATAAGCTTTCTTATCTTTCAGGCATTAGCGCCAGACTAATTCATCATATGGTTTTTGAGGGGTCGTCAAACTATGCGCAGGTAAGATAGTAAAAGGATTTCTAAATTCGTTTTGGATGGGGAATAAATAAAACTTTTACAAAGCGTTCATTATATTCGAGCCAATTGGAAGATAATATTACAAAAGCCCCTTCATTGAATTTTTAAAATTTGCAGCAAATGTCTTTTGGCTTCCATTAGTTTCCATCATCAAATCCTCCTTATTATGCATGCTAGTCAACGTCCACAGTCAAACGAATTCGATCCTTATTACCAAGGTTATATCAATCAGGTAGAAAGGGATCATTTTATCCATGCCCTCCAAAATCAAAAGGCTTCGTCTGAGGCTTTTTGGTTGAGTATTCCTGAAGATAGATGGGAATATGCCTATGCGCCAGATAAATGGACCATCAAGGAAATCCTTTTACACATTATAGACACTGAACGCGTTTTTGCCTATCGCGCCCTGCGCATTAGCCGTAATGACCTGACGCCCCTGCCAGGCTTTGATCAAAATGATTATGCGCTTTACAGTGAAGCCAATAGCCGTTCTGTCGCTTCGCTCATTGATGAGTATTTGGCAGTTCGCGAGTCCAGTATTCTCCTTTTTTCGAGTATGTCAGAAGGGGCGCTGTTGCGGCTAGGGACAGCCAATAATGCGCCTTGCTCCCCCAGAGCATTGGGGTTTATCATTGCTGGACATGAAAACCATCATCTTCGAATCCTTCGCGAGCGTTATTTGTAGCTTCCATATTGAGTAGACTAGCAGTGATCTATTTTTTGGGATTTTTAGGTAGGGTAGGCTGAGCTTAGCTGGTTTCATAAGAAAAGCTAATCAAAAAGAGATACCATGTTGAAACTCAATTTATCCCTCAGTCTACTTCTATGCTTACTTATTTTTAATGCTTGTGATGATGAAGACCAGGACTGCCCCAATGTAGTAAACGAGGGAGCCATTCGTATCCTACCCCTGGGCGATTCGCGCGTTGAAGGCGCCAGACCTGACTTTGAAAGCTATCGCTATGAACTCTGGAAACAACTGATCGACAGCAGTTGGAATGTAGACTTCGTTGGTACGCGAAAAGATGGCGCTAATTATGAAAAACACAAGGGAAACTGCTTTGATAAGGATCACGAGGGGACAGGAGGGGCTGTGAGTGCAGATATTCTTCAAACCGTTCAGCAAATAGCGGCATCTGATGCTCCCCAGGCTGTCCTCTTGGGGGTTGGTGGAAATGACTTGCTCGACGCCAATCTTAGCCCAGAGCAAGTGTTGGGAAATATTCGCCAGATCATCGATCAGCTGCAAAGCCTAAATCCAGAGGTGACCATCTTTCTCGAACAGATCGCGCCTGGCAAGTCAGCCTTTATGCGTCCAGAGTGGACCAATGCTTTTAATGCATACAATGCGGGTATACCAGGCGTGGCTAGTGAAAAAAGTACGGACCGTTCAGCAATCATTGTAATCAATATGGCCGCAGGATGGACGGATGCTCTACTGGCTGATGACGTTCACTATAATGTACAAGGCGCCCAATTGGTAGCAGAGCGCTATTTTGAAGCGATGCAAGCCAATTTGACCCCCTAGCAGCTACAGTTTTTTGCTGTACCAATTTTCACAGGCACTATGCCCCGTTTGGCCTTTGGGGCTATCTAATGCGACAAAACCCATTGATTGATACAATTGATTCGCTCGATTCATTCGGGCGATGGTTTCTAGGTAGCATTCTCTGTAGCCCAGGTTTTTGGCTTGTTCTAAGCAAAGTTGGAGCAACTTTTTACCCAAGCCAAAGCCTCGGGCCTTAGGATAGAAATACATCTTTTTGAGTTCACAGATTTCCTCAGCTCCTCCCGCTAAAGGACCAATTCCACCACAACCCACCAATTCTCCTTGATAGCTGATGACAAAGAAAGCGGCCCGCTCATGGTTGTAATGTCCATGCATTTCGTCAACTTCTGGGTCCAAAATGGAATAGCCATTACCAACCGCATTGTACTCTGTCATTACACTGCGAATGATGCGAGCGACATCTGCATTGTCTTTGGCTTCAATAGGGCGGATCGCAAACTGAGCCTGTCGCTGGCTACGGTGCAAGGCGCGAGCGTACAAACCCATGCTTTCTGCCACCTGCTGCTGCTCCGCTTCGCTCAGCAGTTCAAGCGCATCCGCTACCTGCCTATTGGCCAGTTGATTATTATTCTGGGTCGCTACCACTCCTGCCTCATTAAGACTAAACAGCTTACTCCGCTGATCGCTACTCGATGGCCGAACCGCCACCAATCCCTTCTTGGTCAAGCTCTTGATCAAGCGACTACTCGTTGATTTGTCCAGTCGCAAGCGCTCCGCTATTTCCATCAGACTCAATTCACCTGCCGTTTGTAATTCAAATAAGGCATGGCATTCAGATAAACTAAATCCGCTGTCTTGATAGGAGCCTTTGAGCAATTTGAGTTCCCGTACGAGCTGGCGGCTATGGTGACGGATTTGTTGTATGGTATTGGAGGTATCTGACATTTTATTGCACTTTTCAATTAATTAGTTGAAATATGCAACTATATTTGGAAAAAAGCAAATGCATTTGGGATAGGGAACCAATAAAAAAAGCGCAGCTTAAAAACTGCGCTTTCCCATTAGCCTTGCTAATTCATTTCTTATCGCTTCAGGAATTTACCCAGAAGGTTCATACCCATACCAGTAAGATCGTCCATTACGCTACCATCGCCATCCTGATCCAGGAACTTACCAATGAGTCCCAATTCTTGATTTTGGTTAGTAGCAGACTGTACAGTACCAGAGAGTAAGCCAGCTAGGCTTCCTGCGTCGAGTCCTTGTGATTGTTTTGTCTTACCCAGCGCACCCATCACCATTGGTGCAAGCATGGTCATCAGATTACCCGTTTGGCCACTAGACAAACCACTGAGTTGGCTCAGCATGGTTGCGGCACCTTCTTGCTTGCCACCCAGAACGTGTTTGAGGATACCTGCACCGTTTGCGGCGCGGCTGTTTTGTGGCGTTGCAGAACCACTTACCATGCCCATTACATCATCCAGAATACTACCATCGTGGTCATTGTCAAGTGCAGAAGCAAGTGCAGAGGCACCGTCAGGAGTGGCGGCGTTTTTAGCTAGCGCACTGAGGATAGTAGACACTGCACCAGAAGCAGCAGCGGCAGTTTGTTGCTTATCCGCACCACCTAATTGCTGACTGAGCTGGTCGATGAGGCCTTCTGTGAGTTGGCCTTGCATGAGGTCCATTAAATTCATATTAGTGATTTTATTTTAGGAATTATTAAGTGCATTTCTTGTTCGTATATTGCTAAATATAGCGAATTAAAGGCTTTGAACCAAGTTGTCTGAAACAAATATGGTATAAATTCATGGGGGCAATGAGGTATCCAATTTTACCCTTTACCCATTCTGACGGAGGAAGAAGGCATAAAGTCTCACAATGAAGCAAAAAAATGAAAAATTAATCCAATCTTTTTTGATGCGGTCAAATTGTATAGGCGCTTGCCTCCAACAATCGCGGGAAAACTTGCGGAAATAAAACATTCCCTGCGTTTTGCAGTATAAGAAGGGAAAAGCCTGTATATTAGGCCATTGAGATTTTATAAACACTTGTTTTGATCCAGATAAACAAAGATAGTGACTACAACGAGGCTGGCGCTTCTCAGGGTTTAGCGGAGCAGGCGCGTTTGTATGTGCTCCAGCGATACAATAAGCAGCCTGATACGCGTTTGGTTTATCACAATTATCAGCGGACCTCCCAGATGCTTAGCGTTTTGGGTGAAATTTGCCATGCACAAGAGATTGGCGAGGTGATAAGGGATCGGGCCGCAGCGGCCGCTTGGCTGTCGATGTT
>JBCBDH010000184.1:0-9830 GCA_038529855.1 Bacteroidota bacterium
AGGGAAAATTGGCGATTACTTAAAACAAATGGCACTTTCCCTCGTTCATTGGTTTTTTGCCCTTGGAAAAAGGCTGAATAGGTTCTTTTAGAAAAGGCTTTGTAGGGCAAGTTGGGAATATCGCCATTATAGCCCAGGGGGATGGCTTTTAGATTATGGGGCCTTGGATGCTTGGCGATGTAGGGGGTGAAAACCAAAAAGGCATCTGAGGTATATTCTGGGATTTGGTGGCGTTCATTACCCACTTGAATGACGATGGTCTGCTGATCGACCGTAGGGAGATCTTCATAGTTTCGTACATAAAAACGAAAACGCTGACAAATGGGGTCTTGAAAAAGATGCTGAAAAACCTCGTACAGATAAATCAACTCTGTAGAATCGCGACGCCACAGGTAATGAACCAGTGGGTGCTTCTGAAAAAAACGGTAGGCTTTGGTGGCGATATCGACCATATTAACTTATTTTTTTAGCAGCATAATAGATCCAGGGATCGCGACAGGGCTGATCAATAGACAAGAATTGGCCTTGGTGATCCACCATTTGGATGTCATCAAATCCCTGTTCTTTTAATTGCTGGCATTGGTGTTTTTTACTGGTATAATAGACGAGTAGGGAGTAGGAATTCATCTGGTCATTGATCAAGGCATAGCCATCGTGATGAACTTCCAACTTTTTATTTCTTTGATGGTTGCGAATGTTTTTGACATATTTTCGAAGGTCTTTGTAATTTTCTTTGATAAAAGTTAAGGGATTGGGATGCCAGTAGATGCCTTCATAGGCATAAGCAGATTTGCGGGGATAGTCCAGATTGTGAGACGAAAATATCAGAAGTCCTCCAGGGGATAAGACACGATTGATCTCTTGTAAAATGCGCAGTCGATCTTCATTAGGCACACTGTCTATGCCATTAAAAGAAAAGACAACTGCATCAAAGCTTTCCGCTTCAAAATCGAGTTGTCGAGCATCGCCCCAGCGAAAGTCCAAATGTTTAAACTTTTGCTTACAGCGCTTGATCATACCCGCTGAGTAATCAATGCCTACGTAATGGGCTACCCTTTGCTGTAAGTAGACGGTCGTTCTTCCTGACCCTACCCCTATATCGAGCAGGCGTTTTTGATCAATGGCACTTTGATGACTTTCAAAAAGCTGCTTCTCTGCTGGAAATAAATCTTGACTTGTAGCGTAGCTATCTACAACGAAAGATTGTTCATAGAATCGACGAACTTGATTAAAGCTAAAGGAATGGGCCATTTTTTTACAATTGTACACCAGCTGGAATTTGCTGGGCCAGGTATTGGCTCAGGCGTCGCTTGGTCCGCTCCAATTCAGAGGGATGCAGGCTGTAGGCATGGTGATGATAATAGTAATAAATAAACTGATATTGTCTCGTTAATTGCTGGGTATCAAATTGGCGGATATAATCAAAAGCTGCCTCGATTTTATTGTCTAAAACCCTATGGCAAACCCATTGATAATCACAGCGCCCCAAGGTCACTACAGGTCTGCCGTGAATCAAGCTTTCAAATCCCACCCCTGAGTTTATCGTTATCACTCCTTTTGATCGACGGATCAATGCATGGATATTGGCTGTAACAACTTGCAAATAGGGATGCTCGTAAGCTACTTCCTCCAAAGTCTTCATCACCTCCCAGTCTGCTCGATTCCCAGGATGAGCTTTGACAACGATGGTCTGTCTTAGCTTATTGGCCCACTGCCCAAGTAAGCGAATAAAGTCAACGACCTCAATAGGGGAGTGATGGACATTGACATAATCATTGGGTCTTTGTAAGGGCGCAAAAATATAATCATCTGGTAGATCAATCGAATCATCCAAAGGCGGCTGCTCGTGTTTGGATTGGCCATTTTGCAAAAAGCGCTGGGCCAATTGCTGACAAAAAGCGGTAGCTGGCTGAGCATCAATCCCGCTTAAATTTGGCGCCTCTCGCATCCTCGAATCGTCTGCTCCCCAACCTCGACTATCCAAAGTATACAATTCTGGCAAATGCATATCCTTGTAAAATAAATCCCCCTCCTCCTCCCTAAAAGTCACATGGGCATAAATTTTAAACGGTGCGCCCTGGGACTCCTCCGCTTCATCTGGATGATAAACCTGTACAATGACCTCATGCCCTTGCTCGCGAAGACATTCCTGAAGCAAAGCCTCAAAATGCCGCCACTCCTGATGCGATTTGATCAGCTGGGGCAAACCATCTTTCTCGGTTCGCTCAATTTGCATGGCATTAATGTAGACCTTGGACATAGGTTTAGGTTTGAGCTTGTGCAATGACTAATCCTCTTCTTTTCAGATTTTCTTTTTGAAAGGCGCGTTGCTCGCGAACGCCTTGCGCTATCGTATCACAAAGCTTTGGTTCAATGTGTTGGTAATGCTGATAATGATCCGCTCCCCGAACCAGCATCACACCAAAATGAGGGGTAGACTGACTTACTGAAGGTGCAATATATCGAATCGCAAAACCTATGCGCTGATCATCACTTTGATTGGCATCTGAGCAATGAACCAAATTGACATGGTGAAGCGACATCTGCCCCGCCTTTAGTTCAATATCCCTAATATCCGTTTGCTCCACATTTTCTACCATCGTCAATCCACTGGCCAGCATATTTTTTTCATCGACCACTTGTGCATGTTCATACTTTCTTCGATGCGTATTCAGCACCACCCGCAAACAGCCATTTTGTCGATTACTCTCCGTGAGGGCAACCCAAGCGGTGACATACTGCGGCTCTTCAAAATCCATAAAAAATCCATCCTGATGCCAGGCAATGTATTTATCGTTTTGTGGATACTTACAAAATAGGGTAGAGTGATGCACCAAAATATTTGGTCCCAAAACATCTTCTACCGCATCCAGAACGCGAGGATGGCGAACCAATTCATAAGCCCAGGGATAATGCACATGAGGATGCACCAATTCAATGTGTTTCATGGGGCGACCAAAATAATCTTCCATGGCCTGAACTTGCGCCCTATAGTGGCGAATCTCCTCTGGCCTAAGTACATCAATTGGAAAAAGGGCACCTTCATCCTTGTACCTTTGCACCTGAGGCCCTTGTAGCGATTTCAACATTATTGCTTTATTTTTTGAGGTTTTTAAACTTCTTGGACTGAATCAATTCAATTCCAGAAGGTATCGATAATTAAGAAGTTATCTAAGAACCCAGCTAAGCATGCGGGTAGCCCCCATCTCAATCATTTCAGTTCCCAGCATTCTCTATTTGCTTCAACAACCACCTGCCATAAGCTTCCATCTTCAATTTCTCCTCCCACAATTCAATGACCCTTTCTCGCATCCGCTCCAACTGATCTGGATGACGAAGCAACTGCTTAGCGACCTTCCCAAAATCATCTGGCCGCGCACAAAACAAACAATGAACTTCATCCTCCAATACCACATCCTCCCGCAAGGGCCACTCCGCCCCCAAAGGTTGCGTAAGCATGACAATCCCCGCACTCAAGTATTCCATAATTCGAATATTCAATCGCCCAAAGCCCTGCCAGTTAAACCCAATTTGACATTGGGGCAGCTCTTCAAAATAAGCCGCTTTCTCCGTCATTCCCGTTCGACATTCCCAGCCTTCTTTTCCCAGCTGCTCCGCTTGTTCCACCACTTGCTGCCGATCTTTCATCCAGGTCAAATCATCTCTATCAATCGTGTAGCCTCCCGTCCGCATTCGTGCCGTCACTGCTATTGGTCGATGTGCCGCTTTTATCCCCTTTTTAATCTGGGGCAAATAATCCTGATGATAATACAGATAACCTGATGCGACACTAGGCCAAGGATAAGGCGCTCCAGCCCGATATTGTAATTTCAAAACCAAGTGCGGCTGGATTTGAGCCAGGTAGCGATCCAGGCGATCTGGGTAGAGCGCAAAAGGCGAATACCACTGATCCTGATCATCAAAAAAAATCAAGCCTTCCTGATTCGCCACTTTAAAACACTGAGCGGGTAGGCCATCGTCTTCCACTAATGCTATCCCTTTAAGTTGGCCAAGTGCCTTGGCTGCAAAAAGCATCGTTCCTGATATGGCTCGCTGTGGCTGCCAGCTTTTGGGATTCCAGTGAATGGTTTGACATTCTAATAGCGGCGCTGATCTAGCCTTCGCTTGCTTATCCAGATGTTGCAATGGCCCACTCATGCGATATGTATATTTTGGGCCAGTTTAATAGCTGTTTTTACTACTGCCTTTAGCCAGTTTTCTAAAGTCCAATCCTCTACCAAAGCCCTGATTTGTTCTCTTTGTTCAAATAGTTGTTTTCTCTGTTCTCGTAGCAAAAGGGCTTGCTCAAATAGACTATTGGGGTTCTCGTACAAGCGGATATAATTAGGCGCTTTTTGGGCAAGTAGGGGAGACCAACCCACAGGCGTTGAAAGTACGGGAACGCCACAGTGTAGGGCCTCAAACAGCGTCAGAGGTCCTGCTTCTGTGGAGCTACTGATCACCAGCGCATCCATTTGATGATACCAAGCGGGATAGTCTTTAATAGAATGATCAGCTCGATTGCCATAGCGGCAATCAATACCTTGATCGAGCAGTGCTTGATGCATCTCTTCAAAATCACGTCCCAACAAAAGTAAGCGGAAAGAGTACGCATGTTGATGGAGCTGTTTGGCCAGGTCTTCTATCCATGTGGGGCGTTTGCGCCAATGATTTCGACCAACCCAACCTAGCGTAAATACTTCAGCTAATTGTGTTCTCAAATTAAAAAAGGACAGGGCACCTAAAGCTTGTTCTAAAAGGATTTCTGGTGGGGGATAAATATCATTTTCTTTTAGCATTTCCTTCTGCTGAGGATGGCAAAGAATCCAACCACCTGCCTCTCGCATGGCATGCCGCGAACCCCCTCTTTGATAGAGCACAGGGTCATCGTATAGATCGTGCATACAAGCCAGGGTGCGTTCCAGACAGGGCGAATGGCCCAACTCTGTTGTGCGGATACAGACCCAAATATCAGCGGCCTCTAAAGCAAGTGGCTCATCTGTAACCAGCAAATTTACTCCTGGGACTTCCATAGCGCGAAAGTGATTTTTCAGGTCTTCAAACAACCACCCTTTATTTTGGGCGTAGATATTTATTCGTATCCTTTTCATTTTTTAGCAATGTTCGTGGCCATCTACACAGGCCAGCCAAGTGCCATCAGCCAATTGGTGGGCATCAATATGGTGCATGCCTTTATCATTCCAGCCACTGCCTGAGGCAGTGAGTAGTGGACTTTGCTCCATTTCCCTTTCTCGATAATGATCCGTGCTGAGTTCTTCTATTTCAAAGATGCGAACTTGGGTGCCATAGCGGGGATAACAATCCTGAGCGAAGCGAAGCCACTTGCCCTCCCACTGCCGCACTCTCCCTGCTGGTCGCGCCCTTTGGATGTCTTCTTCGATGATTGGGCTGGAAGGGTGCACTTGCCAAGGCCCTTGTAGCTCATTGGCAAAGTAGAGATTTAGTCGACTTTGCTGATGAGGAAAAGGAGAGGTAAACATCCACCATTTGTCTTGGGTGAAAAAGACGGTAGGGTCAGCATGCATACCATCAATCAAATGGCTATCCAGTTCCCATTTTAGTGGAAAATCAGTGGCGCGATAAAGACAGACCTTTTCTGGGGCTAGGGTTTCAGGGAGCATATAATACTGACCTTTCCATTCAAATACATAGGGATAGGAAAGGTGGAAATCTTCTGCCAGTACAATTTGTTCGTAGGTCCAGTGCAAGCCATCCTCGCTGGTGGCTAAAGCAATTTCTCCTCGTCTATTGGCTTTATTTTTTACTTCAAAAAACAAATACCATTTGGCCTTGACCTGAATCATAAATGGATCAGCGACAAAGCTGGCGGGCACATCCTTTACTTCCTGGTGAGTGAGCACGGGGTTTTGAACAGCGGCTGTTGGCTCTAGATCGAAAAGCGACGAGCCTGTATAAATGCCAATTGACCACAATTGGCCAGGTCTGTTTTTAGCTTTGTTCATCTTGTTTTTTGATTTTGTTAAAAGGATTAACCAAGGTTTCGACATAGCGAATTTGATTGGTCCAATCCAGCTTGTAGGCTTCCGCTCCGCGAAGCATGTCGTATTCTTTAAGCCCCATCTCATAGGCCCATTCGATGCCCTTGGAAATTACTAGTCGACCAGGAGAGTAGGGGGCAGCTTCTGGTAAAAAGCCACTATTCCAGCTACACAGACTTTGGTCACCTTCCGTGCATAGGTCTATGGCGATGATTCGTTCGTTTTTTAGAAGGGCAAAGACATGTAGCAAACCTTGATCAAATAAGGCGGGAATGACTCGTTCCAGGTATTGGCGAAATAGCCCATGGATCAATTTGCTGGCTGGACCAAAACGGGATTCGTGTAAGTGGAAAAAGGATTCACTCACGGTCTTTCCCGTCACTTCTATTGGGTCGAGTTTTTGGAGAATGATTTGTTTGGCCTTGATCTTTCGATGAGCGGAGCGAAGGTGTTTGCGAAAACGTTTTTTTTGATTTTGCAAAAAGAAGTTATAATCCTCTTTCAATTCCAAATAAGGGCAGGGGCGTTGATCTTCGATCATTTGCGCCAATTGATCTTTGGGCAGCAAGGTTTGGAGTACTTGTTGGCAAATAGAATTGGGGCGGATGAAAAATAATACCAAGTTAAATCCTCTTGGAATAGAAGCTTCCATTGCTAAAAGTAATAGTTTAGCAATATCCGTTCGCCCCCTGGCAAGGATCAAATCATTATAATCACTTAGGCCATTGGGAAAGGAAATCCTCGCCCTCGCTTCGTCTCTTACCATTGGGCAGATCCCCACCAATTGTTTCCCCTCATAAGCCAACCAAACAAAGGGATGTACACTTGGAAAAACAGCTAGTGTTTCTCGATACCATATCCAAGAACTAAACGCTCGATTGCAAGAGGAGGAGGATACCAAACGATCCCAATCTGATGCAATGGTCTCCAGCTCTGTGCTATCTTGGACCAGCTTTGTCTTAATCGTCATTTTATGCTCGCGAGGAGGAATAGTTGCTTCCGCTTTGGGACGTCTCCCATTATTTAAGTGGAGGACGACATTGCCAAGATGGCGTTCGCCATTGGTCCAGCGGGCTTTATAAGCTTCTTGCCCGCGTAAAAAATCTACTTCCTCATAGCCTTTTTGCTGGGCGTATTGGATAACTTCGTAGAGCAGTAAATTACCTGGCGAAAAGCCTTTGTATTCCACTTGCCATCCACCATTCCAATAACAAAGACTTTGGTCGCCTTGCATATACAGCTGCATGGCAATTGGTTCTCCACGATTGATCAATGCAAACAGCAATAGCTTATTTTCCTGTAATAATTGGGGGAATTGACTTTGAATAAAAGAGTGATGCGGCTCCTCCATTAAAGGGCTATCCTGACCAAAACGCGCCCTATGCAATTGCAAAAATTGTCCAATTATCACCCTTGCCTCCAAGCACTTTGAATCATACACCTCAAAAGCAATCCCCGCTCTCGCTGCCGCTCGCTTACACCAAGCCAAATGCTGTCGAAATTTTTTGCTTTCTGGATAAATCCCATCCCCTCGAAGCTTCAGAAAGGGACAAACGGACTGCCCAATAAAAAAGGGAGCCACCTGTTCTTCCATCCCCAATTCCCGAAATCCCATCTGACAATTGGAAGCTGGGCGAAGTCGAATCCAGGAAATTTGGTCATAAGGATGATGGGTATCCAGCGCCTTTTTAATCAGTGCAGCCGCTACCTCCTTATCGCCTTTCTCAACAATCAAATCATTATAATCACTCAGTCGATTCACAAAACGAGCTGTCTTGGTCTGCACTTCCCAGACCAATGGAAAAATACCCACCAATCGCTCATCGCGATAAGCCAAGAATACATAAGGTTGAATACCAGGATAGGCGCTACAGGACTCAATAAACCACCTCGCAGAAGAAAAAGAGCGATTGACCCCAGACTGCAATAGCAAAACTGACCATTGATCAACCAATGGATAAAGCGCAGACACTTCATGCACTACTTCAATGCGCAAATCCACTTGCGTCTCCGCTGCATATGTCGCTCCGCCTTCGAGCATCAGGCATAGAGGCGTACACGAAGAATATCTCTTGGGCTGTCTTCTTCCAATGGTCCTCGTCCGTGGAGTACGCGACGGTTATTGACAAAAAGCGCTTCCTTGGGCTGTGTTCGAATGGCCTTCACTTGCGTTCTTTCCATCTCTTCCACAAACTGCGCAAATTTCTTTAGTAGCGCTTCCTCTTCCTCGCGGTATTGATCTTTGGCCAGCCAGGGTGCATAATATAGCCTGTAGTGATCCTTTCCTGGGCTGAGCACTGGACATTCAAAAGTGGTTTCGATGCCATCCTGTCTGATGGTCCACTTAAAATTGATGGTCTCAAGCAGCGCCCTTTCTGCTTCGCTAAAATAGTCTACGACATGATCTACATCAATGACTTGCAAAGCACCGTCAGTAGGATCTTGAATTCTGCAATAAAAACCCATGATGCCAACGATAGGAACATCTGTATGAAAACCAAATTTAGTACTTTGAAAACGGCTGGGGCGATTGCCACGTCCTTTTTCCAAACGCCTTTTCCGCTGTTCAGCATTGCGCTTTTGATCAACCGTCAAATCAGCGATGGATTCTATCGTACCCAGTTCCTGACATATTTTTTCAAAGCAGCTTTGATCAATAGGATGGGCGATATAAGCATAACCCCTTTGGGCTATCTCCTCTTTGATCCAATGGCAAAAAGGCGTGACTTCCTGATGATTTTGCCAGCTTTCGTACATGCTTGTAAAATCGACAACTTCAATGGAAGCAGTGGGGATATTATTCATGTGTTGATACTTTTAGAAGTGAGTAATAGACTTGCTCCAGGGATTGGATCATATCCTCTACCTTGAAGCCAAAACGGTGTACGGTGCGTTGAGCATTTTTTCCGATCTCCTGACGTAGGTCTTGATGATCGAGTAGGTGTTTTAAGCCTTCATAAATTTGTTGGCTATTTTTGTAATCGACAATCCAACTGTTTTCTCGATGTTTGGTCAGCTCATTGGCGATTCCTGAGCGCGTGGCGATCATGGCCCTTTGACAAGCCATAGCCTCGACATAAACCTGACCAAAACCTTCATAATGTGGAGCCAAAGGTACATGGACGAAGATATCGAATAAGCGATAGAGCGAAAAGATATCTCGCTCAAAAGGAATCTCTACATAAGCCTCTGGGGGAAGATCGCTGAGCAATTGTTTGATGGTTGGAGCATAGGGGCCATTGGCACTGGCTAAAACCAAAATGGCATTGGGATAATCTTTTCTCAACCGCACAAAAGCAGGGATAATGTACTGCACCCCTTTCAAATGTTGATAGCGAGAAACCACCCCAATGACAGGACCACGATGACCAGAAAGGTATTTCTCTTTAATCTTTTCGATTTGTTGGGGGTCTACTTTGTCGATCTGCTGAAAATCAAAACCCTGATAAATCAATTGGATTTTTGCAGCTACAACGCCTTCCTTGAGCAAAACAGATTGAATCAATTTATTGGTCGCAATGATATTGGTAGAGAGCCAATTATTAAAGCGATCGTAGAACCAGCCCAATCGCGGGCGATCTTCTACGGGGTAGGGGCCTCCGTGATGACGCGTATGCAGTCGCAAGCGAACACCCGCCAGGAAAGCGGCAGGAAGCCCACTCAAACAAGCCCCCATAAAGTGGCAATGCACCATATCAGGGCGATGCTTTTGACAATAGCGAAAAATGATGCGGGCGGCGCGAAAAGCATCTCGATGACTTTGATAGGGAATGGCCAAAAAGTCAATCACCTTTTCTTCAGGATAAGGGG
>JBCBDH010000185.1:0-9820 GCA_038529855.1 Bacteroidota bacterium
CATCAGGAGGAGTGAGCAGTGGGGACTTGGAGGTCTATTTGCGCCAGCGCTTACCTTATTACATGGTGCCAACCTCGTGGTTGTATCAGGATTCGTTTCCCTTGACGGGGAATGGGAAGATAGATCGTCGCAAGCTGTCGGCCCTATGGCAGGCGGAGGCAAGCGAAGTGGATTATCTAGCCCCAGAGGGGGAGAAGGAGGAGCTATTGGCAGAGATATGGTCAGGGCTATTGGGAGTGGAGCGAGTGGGACGGCAGGACAACTTTTTTGAATTGGGCGGGCATTCTTTATTGGCGATGCGATTGGTAGCAGCGATCAGAAGAAAAATGCAGACGCCTCTTTCTGTTAGAGCCATTTTTGAACATCCGACTTTGAGCCAGCTGAGTCTTCACCTTTCTGGATTACAAAAAACAAGACTTACTGCACCTTTAATTATCCAAGCCAAAACGGGCCCCATTCCCTTATCCTTCGCACAAGAGCGTTTGTGGTTTATTGACCAATTGGAAGGTTCTGAGGCTTATCATATTTCTACAAGTTTCCAAATTGAAGGCGCACTGGATAAGACCGCCCTGCAAAAGGCTTTTACAAATTTAATTGCCCGTCATGATATCCTTCGAACCATCTATTACCAAGCAGAAGGACAGGCTTATCAGCGTTTGATTACGGATCGAGCTTGGCAACTTCGCCATAGTGAACATTGGGATAGGGATTGGGTCAATCAAGCTTTTGATCTATCCCAGGATTTTCCACTGAGGGCTTATCTCGTAGAAGAGGATACAGATAGACATCTACTTCTGATTGTTCTTCATCACATTGCTGCTGATGGTTGGTCCTTGGCTGCTTTGGTTCAGGAGCTAGTCGAATTGTATCGAGCAAAAGTACAGGATAAAAGCCCTGAGTTGACCGCCCTACCCATTCAATATGCTGACTATGCCATCTGGCAACGCCAACATTGGACAAGCCAAGAATTACATCAACAATTGGATTGGTGGGAGGGCCGATTGAAGGATGCTGAGCCGCTAAAATTGCCCAGGGATTTTCCTCGCCAAATGACTTCCAAAAATCAGGGTGCTTTATACAGCTACACCATTGATCAAGCCAAGTATCAAGCCCTAAAACAGTGGTCTCTATCGCAAAGAGCGACTTTGTTTATGACCTTGCTGACAGCCTTCAAAGTATTGCTCTATCGCTATACTGGTCAAACTGACATCAGCATAGGAACCCCCGTCGCTAACCGCTCCCAAGAGGAATTGGAACACCTAATTGGCTGTTTTGTCAATACCATCGTGCTGCGCAGTCATTGGGAAGGGAAACCTACTTTTGGGGCATTACTCGAACAAACCAAAAGGGAAACCTTGGAAGCTTATACCTACCAATCAGTGCCCTTTGAAAAAGTCGTTGAGCGATTATCGCCCGATCGAAAGCTTGGAGAAAACCCACTTTTTCAAGTGATGTTTGTATTGAATAATATCCCAACTGGCCAAGCCATCCACCTCGACCACCTCAGCTTTGAGCCACAAGCACCCGCAAGGATTACCGCTAATTTCGATCTAAGCCTCAATATCTCAGCATCTCCTCAAGCCCTAAAAGTAGATTTTGAATACAATACCCAACTCTTCCATGAAAGGACCATCAAGCAGATGGGTCAGCATTTTCATCAATTGCTAGATGCATTATTGGAGAATGCGGCTTGCTCAATAGATCAGCTCCCCATGCTGTCTGCTGAGGAGAAAGACCTTTTGATGAATCAATTCAATCCCCTGGCCAATGGCCCACTTCCGCAACATACAGTAATCGAATTATTCCAAAAACAAGTGGAAAAAAGCCCAGCGGCCATTGCCCTTTACTATGGAGAAGAAGCATTGAACTATCGCGATCTGGATCGAGCTTCTGATGTGTTGGGACAAGAACTGCTGCAAAAAAATGGTGCAGGACATCATCTGATTGGTCTTTGCATGAATCCCTCCACGGAATTGATCATTGCGATGTTGGCCATATTGAAAATAGGGAAAGCCTATTTGCCTATCGACCCATTGTACCCCTCTGAGCGAATGGCCTATTTGCTGGAGGATTCTGGCTTGACGCTATTGCTGAGCAGTGGCGAAGTTGCGGCCTATTTGCATCTTTCGGATGCTGTGGACCTAATTTTAGTGGATCAAAAGGTATTAAGCGAGCGAGAGTGGAGCGCGATGGAGTGGTCCTTTGATCTTCAGCAATTGGCTTATGTGATGTATACCTCTGGCTCAACTGGGCGACCAAAGGGAGTGATGATTGATCATTTGGCCTTGGTGGACTATGCGCTTCACTGCAAAAGCTATTTTGAGATAAGTCCTGAAGATACCATCCTACAACAAGCCTCCATCGCTTTTGATACCGTCGTAGAAGAGGTTTATCCCGCTTTGATTAGTGGGGCCAGCATACGCATTGATCCTGATACGGGTAAAAATATGGAATCCATTAAAAACTGGATTGCCAAGGGACAACTGAGTCTGATCAGTACGACGCCAATGATCTTGCATGAACTGAATCAGGAAGTTGAAGAACTGGGTCGTCTGCGCTGCCTTATTAGTGGTGGAGAATTGCTACGCAAGGGAGATATTGATCGCTTGTTTGGCCAATTGCGCTTGGTCAACACTTATGGGCCTACTGAAACAACGGTTTGTGCCACCTACCACGATATTGAGCAGTTGTCCAAGACCTCTCTCATTGGTCGTCCTATTCACAATCGTTCCATATGGATATTGGGTCCTGATCAAAACTTGCTGCCCATTGGCGCGGTTGGCGAAATTTGTATTGCTGGTCTGGGTTTGGCTAAGGGCTATTGGAATCGACCTGAACTGAGCGCTCAAAAATTTATTGATCACCCCTTTGTAAAGGGAGAAAAAATGTACCGCACTGGGGATAGAGGGCGCTGGTTAGCAAATGGACAAATTGAATTCATGGGTCGTCAGGATGATCAAGTGAAAATCAGGGCCTATCGAATTGAATTGGGAGAGATTGAAGCCGTACTCAATCAAGTGGCTGGCATTCGACAAAGTGTTATTCGAGTGAGTGAGCAGCAGTTGGGGCACAAACAATTACTGGCCTATATCGTACTGGAAAATGAAGCCCTTTCTAAGGAGGAAATTCGACAGGCTTTGGCCCAACAGCTTCCGCAATATATGATCCCATCTGGTTGGATTTTCTTGGATCAAATGCCCCTTAATGCACATGGAAAAATAGATCGGCAGGCATTGCCTCAATCAAATGTACAAACAACTGCTAGCAATAATTATCGCCCACCCCAAACGATCGTGGAAAAGAAGTTGGTTGACATCTGGAAAACCTTCTTGCAGAAAGATCGCATTGGCCTTGACGATAATTTCTTCGATCTGGGTGGGCATTCCCTGCTGGCCGTCAAAGTACTTTCAGCAGCGAGAAAAGCTTTGGAAGTGGCCATTCCGCTCCGCGTCCTTTTCCAGTCCGCTACGCTTGGCCAATTGGCAGCATATATCGAGCAGCATGCTCCAAAGAACCAAGGCCTACTGCTTCGCCCACAAGATAGAAAGACCAGTAAAGGACTACTGTCTTTTGCACAAGAGCGACTTTGGTTGATCGACCAATTAGAAGGTAGCGTGCCCTATCACATCTCCACGGTACTCAATGTCAAAGGACCACTGAATCGAAAGGCACTAGAAAGCGCTTTTCAACAGATTATCGAACGCCATGAAGTCCTACGAACAGTTTATAACCAGGAAGAAGGACGAGCTATTCAAGAGGTGCGATCCAATAAAGATTGGCAAATACTTGATGAAACTAAGCCTGAACTGGCCGATCCCAAACAATGGGAAGCCTGGCTGACAAATGTTCTAAACCGTCCTTTTAATCTGGCAAAGGACAGCATGATTAGGGTGCATTTGGCTGAATTGGGTCAAGAGGAATTTACCCTGGTGATCATCCTTCATCACATTGCAGCTGATGGTTGGTCAATGGCTATTTTAATTGATGAACTGCTGAGCTTGTATCAGTCAACTATAGAAGACCAAAGGCCCAATCTGCCTGCATTACCCATCCAATATTGGGACTATGCACATTGGCAGCGAAAAGTACTGGACTCACAGACTTTATCTGATCAACTGCTTTGGTGGGAAAAGGAATTGCTTGGAGCAGCGAGTTTGGAGCTACCTACGGATTTTAGTCGTCCGTCTATTCAAAGTACGCGAGGAGGCCATCTTTACTTTGAGCTAGATGCCCCATTGACCACGCAGATTCGCCAATTGGCTAAGGGAGCGGGAGCGACCTTGTTTATGACCCTGCTGGCAGCTTTCAAAATATTGCTTCACAAATACAGTGGTCAAAACGATATTAGTATTGGTACGCCTGTAGCGCAAAGAGAACAGGAAGCGCTCGAACGCTTGATTGGCTTTTTTGTCAATACGCTTGTACTTAGAAGTAGGATTCAGACAGAAGACTCCTTTGCCCAATTGCTCGCCCAAGTTAAAAGAGAAACCCTTGAGGCATTTGCCCATCAGGAAGTCCCCTTTGAACAGGTCGTAGAGCGATTGGCCCCTGAGCGGGATATGAGTCGCAGCCCGCTTTTCCAAGTGATGTTTGCCTTGCAAAATATTCCAGTGGCACAAGTTACTGAGCAGTCTGATATTACCTTTTCATTGGCTACCAATACTGCGGCTCGATCAAAATTTGACCTTAGCCTAATGGTGGTTGAGCAAGAAGAGGGCTTGGGTTTGGAATATGAATATTGTAGCGATCTATTTCTGCCAGAAAGCATAGAAAGATTACAAAGACATTTTGAATATTTGTTGCGTCGTCTGATGGAGCAGCCTCAAACTTCGATTCGTCACTTGTCGCTAATGAGCCCTGATGAAGAGAAGGCGCTGCTACAACTCAGTCGTCATCAAGCAATCCATTATCCCAAGTCAGGAACCATCCTAAGTGATTTTGCTCAACAGGTGCTTCGTCAGCCACACGCCCGTGCGATCTCCTTTGAGTCGACTTCGCTGAGCTATCGAGAACTAGATGCCAAGAGCAATCAACTGGCCCATTACCTCATCGAAAAAGGTTTGGTGAAGGGCAGTCTATTGATGATTTGTTTGGAGCGTTCCTTAGAAATGATGATTGCTTTGTTGGGAGCGATGAAAGCAGGAGGGGTGTACGTGCCTGTCGATCCTGATTATCCATCAGAGCGAATCGCTTATATGCTATTGGATACCGCAGCAGAAATGATTTTGTGTACGACAAAGCAAGTCGATCTGCTAAAAGAAGTGACGGCAGGGACAAAGTGCCAAATCCTCAACCTGGAAGATTTGCCAATTGAGCAGTATTCAGATCAGCCACCGCCCATTACCATTGATCCATCTGATCCCATTTACGCCATTTACACCTCGGGTTCTACTGGTCGTCCAAAAGGTGTTGTCAACGAGCACAGAGGTTTGTACAATCGAATGCGTTGGGGACAGGATTATTTCCAATTGCAGGAGGAGGAGCTTGTTTTACAAAAAACCACCTTCTGTTTTGATGTGTCTGGTTATGAATTGTATTGGCCTTTAATGGTAGGTGCTGAATTAGTATTTGCGCATCCAGAAGGACATAAAGATCCAGCCTATCTCCAAGAGATTATTAGGGCTAGGGGCATTACAACCATTCATTTTGTCCCCTCCATGTTAGAAGCCTTTTTGTGGGAAGTCAAGGCAGAGGACTGTGCTAGTCTTCGTCGAGTGATTTGTAGTGGAGAAGCTTTGAAGCCAGGGCATGTAAAATTGTTTAGACAACATTTTCCCCATACCGCTTTGATTAATCTATACGGTCCCACAGAGGCCAGTATTGAAGTTTCGCATTGGGAAGCGCCTTTAGACGTAACACAGCTAGAGCTTGTACCTATCGGAAAACCTGTACCCAATATCCACCTACCAATTTTGGATGAAGATGGGCAATTGTTGCCCATTGGATTGGTTGGAGAGTTACACATTGGTGGGGTACAAGTAGCCAGAGGTTATTTGAATAAATCAGTGCTTACGCATGAGCGCTTTATCCCTGATCCATTCTATCCTGGACAGTTCCTCTATCGTACAGGGGATTTGGCCAAGAGAACAGCGGATGGGAATATCCTCTACATGGGAAGAACTGATCATCAGGTAAAGATCAGGGGCTATCGCATCGAACTAGGAGAAATCGAACAGGTATTGAGTCAGTATGAAGCCATCCTCAGCAGTGTAGTACTCGCTCCTCAGGATGCGCAGGGGAATCGTAAATTATTGGCCTATGTTGTTGGTACCGCTGCCCTTGATACGAATGCAGTGGAAGCCTTTTTACGTCAGCATCTTCCCAGCTATATGATTCCCAGGGTTTGGATCAAAATGGAGGCATTGCCTTTGAATAGCAATGGCAAAGTAGATCGCAAAGCGCTCCCCGCTCCTGAAGCTCAGGACATCAGTCGCCATGCCTATCGCCCTCCTGTCTCTCCTGCTGAGCTGGCCCTAGCTGATATTTGGAAAGAATTGTTACGAGTTGATCCAATTGGATTAGATGATAATTTCTTTGAATTGGGCGGCGATTCCATTATTAGCATTCAGGTTGTCAGCAAGGCCCATCAAAAGGGCTATGGCCTCCGCCCCCGTGATCTTTTTGAGCATCAGACCCTTCGCGAGCTGGCCCTAGCTGCCTCATCAGCTCAACTGCGCTTGACGGGCGAGCAGGGGCGTTTAGAAGGGCCAGTAGGTTTACTACCCATACAAGCTAGATTCTTTGAAGCCAATTATCGACAAGCCCATCATTATAATCAGTCTGTCTTGCTACAATTGGATAAGTCCGTTAGGGATGATCAGCTCCAGCAAGCCATCGCCCTACTATTGGATCGCCACGATTCGCTTCGCCTTCGCTTTGAATACCAATTGGATAAATGGGAGGCTTTTTATGGTGAACGGGAGAGCGCTTTGGCCATCGTTGATTGGCAGGCAGAAAGTGCAGATTGGAAAGTGGAATTGGAAAAAGTTTGTACAACTTATCAGGAAAGAATGGATTTGCAAAAAGGTATTTTGATCTGGTTTGTCCGAATCAAAATACCTGCGACCAGTGCCATGGATCGCTTATTCATCGTTGCGCATCATTTGTGTATGGATGGGGTTTCCTGGCGGATATTACTCGCTGATCTCAACCAGTGCCTGACCCAAATCGAACCCAATTTTACAAAGAAAAGCAATTCCTACAGACAGTGGCAAGAGGCACTAAGCGAATATGCAAAAAGCCCTATCATCGAATCCCAGCTTCCCTATTGGGAGTCCGTCTTGCAAGCAGAGGCGATGCTACCAGTGGAGAAAGAGATTGATCGCGAACCGCTGCTAGAAACGGTCAAAGAATGGCGCAGTACGCTCCCTGCTGATCTTACCCAATCTTTGCTTCAGGAAGCCCATTTTCCATTTAAAACATCCATCAATGATCTACTGCTCAGTGCATTGGTAGCCACCCTCTGCGATTGGGCGAAATCAGAAGAGCTGGTCATTGGATTAGAGGGACATGGACGAGAGGATTGGAATCCATCAATGGATATAGCGCAAACCATTGGTTGGTTTACGACGCTATATCCCGTTCGCCTACAATGGCAGCGAGCGCTAGACACAGCAGTATTGATCAAACAAACCAAAGAACAATTGCGGAGTATTCCACACAATGGTTTAGGATACGGTTTACTTCGTTATTTACACCCATCTAGTCAGGTGAGAAAATCTCTCCAAAGTTCATCAAACTGGGAAGTGATTTTCAATTATCTCGGTCAACTAGATCAAGTCATCACAGCAAGCAACAGCCCTATACAAGGTGCCTTTGAATCCACTGGTCCTAACATTGGTCTTCAAAATCGGACAGACGCTAAGCTAGAGATCAATTGTGCAGTGAGCGAAGGTGCCTTGCAGTGCTACTGGAGCTATTCCAGCAATCAATTTGAAGAAAAGACCATTCGACAATTAGCTGATCGCTATCTCCACTGCCTGAGCGAGATCATTAGCTATTGCCTCCATCAGGAGGTACAGGAAAGTACGCCTTCTGATTTTGGATTGGAAAGCAAAGTGAGCCACAGCGAATTAGATGCCTTTCTAAAGGCTGAAGACCAGGGCGCTGATATTGATATTCTAAAATTCTAATCTCTTGAAAATGAAAATTGCAAAGTTTCTGGACAACATCGATCAGATGAATCTATCATTGGTCGAACAAGACGGTCAGTTGGTGCTCAAAGGTAATAAAGAGCGACTGGATGCCAGAGAGATTAAGTTGATCAGAGAGAATAAAGAGATGATTGATTTCATCAAAGAAAACAAACAAGAGATCATCACCCATCTCCAAACAAAAACCACGGTCAAAGAGACCATCAATGATACTAGAGCTGCCAATATCAGTGCTTTGTATCCGCTAAGTCCATTGCAGGAGGGAATGTTGTTTCACAGTTTATACCAGGATGTGGCAGGCGCTTACATCAATCAAATGGTTTGCGATTTTTGGGATTTGGATATTGCAGCTTTCCAGAAAAGCTGGGATTATCTATTGACCCAACATACGATTTTGCGAAGCTCTTTTTTCTTTGAGACGCTATCTATGCCCTTGCAAGGCGTTCACCAAAAAGTCAGTGTTCCCATCCATGTAGAGGATTTGCAATTGCTTTCCGTGGAAGAACAAGCATCGCGAATTAAGCAGTTTAAACAAAAGGACCAATTAGCTGGCTTTGATTTGAAAGTAGCGCCCCTGATGCGTATTCACTTATTCCAATTGGGAAAGAAGCACTACAGAATGATCTGGACCCATCATCACATTTTGATAGATGGTTGGTCGACACCTATTATTATTGGAAAATTATTACGAGCTTATGAAAAACTAGTCAAGGGAGAGAAGCTACCTGAAGAGCGAGAAGATCGTTTTGAGGACTACATTCGATACATTGAAAACAAAGATCGTCATGCACAACTCGCTTTTTGGAAATCTTACCTAGCTGATCTTGATGGCCCAACAACACTCCCTTTTATACAAGCCTCATCATCCAAAGGGCAAGCATCTGATAGCCGTCGCATATTGGTTCGCCTCTCATCAACGCTACAAAGCCATATCGCCACCATCGCCCAGCAATACCACCTGACGACCAGTACCATCATGCAAGGTGCCTGGGCTTATCTATTGTCTCGCTATACTGGAAAGAACAGCGTCGTTTTTGGCGTGACGGTTTCTGGTAGACCCTTTGAACTGGTGGCAGCAGATGAGCGAGTGGGTTTATACATCAACTCTATCCCCCTTCACGGCCAGCTCAAAGCTAACCCAACGATAGCCTCCTGGCTCCAAGAATTACAAAAAGCCCACAGCCAATCTCGAGAATACCAACATACGCCACTCATTGATATCCAACAACAGCAAGGCGTCAAACAAGCTCTTTTTGATAGCCTGATGGTTTTTGAAAACTATCCTTCAGGAGATGAAATGCTACAGGGCCTTTCGATAAAAGCCCAAATGCTCGACGAAGAGCAGCGGACCAATTATCCACTCACGATTACGATTATGCCTGGAGAGGAGCTATTGATGGAATACACTTACAATGCCTCGCTACTCTCCCCAAAAGCCATAGAAATCATCAAGGAAGACTTCCTACAAGTCCTTTCCGAAATAAGCCAAAAGATTGATCAGCCGCTTTCAAGTATTGATGTACTTACAGAAAATACGCAGCAGCAATTATTGGATCAAGGCCAAGGCCCTATCCAGGCATCAGTTCTTGAGGAAACGCTCCTGTCCTCTTTTACCCACACAGTAGCTACTCACTCTAATGCTATTGCCCTAGTGGAAGGCGAACAAA
>JBCBDH010000186.1:0-9815 GCA_038529855.1 Bacteroidota bacterium
GTTGTGGCTAGGTGAATACTGTGTCTTCCATTAGGAAAGTTAGCGGGCTCTGCCAATACAGAATTCACCTAGCCACAACATCCGTTGAAATGGAACGGGAGACGCTAACCTTTACTTTTGATCAGCAGCCAGATGCCTCTGTCGCTAATGACAATGTCGATCGCTTGGTCTTGCTTTTTGATCCTGGCAACAACACAGGAGATACTTACTTCTGGGACAACCTAAACGGTCCTGAATTGGCTAATGATCCTTGTGATGGGGTGACTCCTGATCCAGAAATACTCAATGACTTTGAGTGTAATCAAAACGTAGATTTCACTTTCTCTCACTCTGGAGTCAACTTTAGAAGAATCCTCAACCCTGACTCCTCTGGAATCAATACTTCTGGTTTTGTGGCGCAGTACATCAGAAATGCAGCAGAAGAAAATGATGTAATCATTGGAAAATTTGATGGCAATTTGATGCTCCAACCCAGTAGCACACTGGCTATTGATGTTTGGGACCCCAATGCACCAACGGAAGTCATCCTATCTTTGCAAAATGACAGCTCTCAGGTTATCCTAGAAATGCGGGAAACAACTTCTGAAAGTGCGACATGGGAAACGATTACTTTTAATCCTAGCGCTGTGTCAGATGCACAAGATATTACCCAGTTTGTCATTCTATTTGATCCAGGAAACAATTCCGCTGATCAGTACTTTTTCGACAACTTTGAATTTGGTATTCCGCTGTCTGTAGCTGATTTGGACGAAGTGCTTTCTTTTGAAGTACTCCCTAATCCATCTCCTGGGGTGACCAACTTCCAGTATGAGTTGAGAAATGCGGCGAATGTCAATTTGTCTATCTATGACATGACAGGAAAAATAGTGACCACTATTGCTAATGAGTACCAGCTTTCAGGCAATCACCAATTTACCTGGGAAGCCGAAAACGTTGCGAACGGCATGTACTTCTACACCATGACGATTGATGGAGAAGTCGCATCTGGAAAAATCATGCTCAACAAATAAACACAGACTTCAATCGATAGGGATTGAAAAAATTAAGGTGGAACAATCAGGGGAGTCGTCTTACTCCTCTGATTTCCCCAGGTTTTAGCTTTGGAATAAAAAACAATTATCATCGAACGCCAGATCATCACAGCACGGAAAGATACCGCTGCCAGGGTTAATGAATTATTGCAAAAAATGACTTTGGAAGAGAAAATTGGCCAAATGTGTCAGTTTTCTGGTCGTAATGGTATTCCGCCCGATCTTCAAGAGGCGATACGTCAGGGAAAGGTGGGGTCTATCCTCAATGAAGTGGATGCAGGTACCTTACACGAGCTTCAGCGTATCGCCAGAGAGGAAAGCCGTCTGGGTATTCCCATCATTATTGGTCGAGATGTGATTCACGGTTTTGAAACCATCTTCCCCATACCACTAGGGCAAGCCGCTAGTTGGAATCCAGAATTGGTGGAGAAAGGAGCGAGGATTTCGGCAGTAGAAGCCGCTTCAGCTGGGGTGCATTGGACTTTTGCACCCATGATCGATATTACTCGAGACCCACGCTGGGGGCGCATTGCTGAATCACTTGGTGAAGATCCTTATTTAGCGGGTGTACTGGGTGCGGCGATGGTTAAAGGCTTCCAAGGGGAGGACCTATCTCGCCCAGATAGTCTGGCTGCCTGTGCCAAACACTTTGCTGGTTATGGCTATTCAGAGGCTGGAAAAGACTATGCCTATGTCAATATCTCTGAGAGTGAACTGCGCAATGTGGTTTTGCCACCCTTCAAAGCGGCAGTAGATGCAGGCGTAGCAACCATGATGGCTGCATTTAGTGATCTCAATGGGGTGCCTGCAACAGCGAATGACTTTTTGATGGATACCGTACTTCGCAAGGAATGGGCCTTTGAGGGCTTTGTGGTGAGCGATTGGGATTCTGTTCTTCAGTTGATTACACATGGCTTTTCAGAGAATGAAAAAGAAGCCGCTTATGAGGCTGCAAAGGCGGGAATAGATATGGAGATGGCCAGCCTTACCTACGTCAAGTATTTGAAGAGCTTGATTGAAGAGGGGCGGATTTCCATGGAAAAAATTGACCAAAGCGTCCGTCGAATTCTGAAAATCAAATTTGAGCTAGGACTTTTTGAGCAGGCCACCGTTCAGGAAAGTGATTTCCCACAACGCGGCAATCAAGACTTTTTGCAAGCGGCCCAGCAAGCAGCCTTAGAAAGCTTGGTATTGCTAAAGAATGATTACAATAAACTTCCCCTTCAAAAAGAAAGTATAAAAGACCTCGCCATCATAGGCCCAATGGCTGATGATGGCTATGAGCAAATGGGCACTTGGGTATTTGATGGCCAGGAAGATTGGTGCCAAACACCCCTGCAAGCCATTCGAGAAAAACTAGATGAAACAGTAAATATACGGGTGGCAAAAGGGCTGTCTACCACCCGAAGCCTCGACCGCGAAGGTTTCGAAGAAGCCCTCGCTGTAGCTCGTCAATCCGATACCATTATTATGTTTATGGGGGAGGAATCCATCCTCTCAGGGGAGGCCCATAGTCGAGCTGACATCGACCTGCCAGGCTTACAAAACGAACTGCTAAAAGAGATTGCTCAATTGGGTAAATCTACCATATTGGTGATCATGGCTGGTCGGCCACTGACGATTATGGAGACCCAAAACTATGTCAATGCCTTGCTCTATGCCTGGCATCCAGGGACGATGGGTGGTCCTGCTATGGCTGATGTCTTGTTTGGCGACGCTAGTCCATCTGGTAAGCTCCCAGTGAGTTTTCCCACTATGGTGGGGCAAGTACCTGTTTACTATAATCAAAGAAACACAGGCCGTCCCGCCCAAGCCCATGATTTTATGCCCATGGATCAGATTCCAGTAAGGGCAGCGCAGACCTCTCTGGGTAATGTGGCCCTGCATTTGGACGCTGGTATTGTGCCGCTGTATCCTTTTGGTTATGGCTTATCTTACGGACACTTTGTTTACCATCATATTGCCCTGTCAACAGATCATATAAAGCTAGGAGAGGAATTAGAAATCGAGGTCGAATTATCCAATGAAGGTCGAATGGCTGCCACGGAAGTGGCTCAATTGTACATCCGCGATTTAGTGGGTAGCATTACCCGACCGATTAAAGAACTCAAGGGATTTCAAAGAGTGCATCTCGCACCAGGCGAGCGGCAAACCATTCGCTTTCGACTACATACAGACGACTTAGCTTTCTACAATAGACAACATAAAAAAGTAACAGAACCTGGCCAATTTCACATTTGGGTGGGTGGAGATTCTAATGCTACATTGCAAGCCAGCTTTCAGGTTAGTCAGCAGCATGACGATGGCTGATTGAAAGCAGGATATTCAAAACGAAAAGCTGCTTAAATTTTAAAAAATGGGAAAAACAAACTTTATCGTTCTCATCGCGTTGATCGTTGCATTGGGGGGATTCCTCATGGGATTTGATGCATCGGTTATTTCTGGGGTGAACAAATTTATTGAACTAGAATTTGATCTAAGCAAATTACAACTCGGCTGGGCAGTCGCTTCGCTCACCGTAACGGCCACCCTCGCCATGATGTTCGCTGGACCGATAAGTGATCGGGTTGGGCGAAAGAAAGTACTCTCCTATGCGGCCCTGCTTTATTTTGTTTCTGCAGTGGGTTCCGCCTTCGCCCCTTCTTTTTTGTTTCTTGTCATCGCTCGTATGATTGGTGGCATAGGCGTAGGGGCCTCTCTGATTATCGCACCAATGTACATCGCTGAAATCGCTCCACCTGATATGCGCGGGCGAATGGTTTCTTTTAACCAGCTCAATATTGTAATTGGTATCTCTGTGGCCTTCTTTACCAATTATCTGATTTTGCAATTGGGTAGTTCAGAAGCGGCTTGGGCACAGGCACTAAAATTTGATGAGTACAATTGGCGCTGGATGCTCGGTTTGGAAGCGCTACCTGCTATCCTCTATTTCTTTGCCCTATTTATCGTTCCCAGAAGCCCGCGTTGGCTGGCGATGAAAGGAAAATACGATGAGGCATTGGCCATTATGAAGAAGGCAACAGAAGAAAAAGAAGCTGAACGAATTATTCAAACTGTTCGAGAAAGTAATGATACAGGTAGTAGTACAGAGGATAAATTATCGCTCAAAGAATTGTTTAAGCCCTCGTTGCGATTGGTCTTGACCATTGGTTTGGTCATTGGTATCTTGCAACAAATTACGGGAATCAACTCTGTCTTTTTCTATGCGCCCATGATCTTTGAACAGTCGGGTATTGGTACGGATGCTTCTTTTGTACAAGCCATATTGGTAGGACTGGTCAATTTGGTCTTTACCCTCATTGCCATTGCTTTGATCGATAAATTGGGTAGAAAACCCTTATTGATCTTTGGGGTTTCGGGAATTGTCATCACCATGTTCTTGTTGGCTTATGGTTTTAATCAAGCCTCTTATACCTTGACTGATGAAAGTGTAAAAAGTCTGCCAGCAGAAGTCAATAGAGATAAGATCAGTCCGCTGATTGGTCAAACCTATTACGATGACCTTTCCTACAAAAAAGCGATTCGGACGGCTTTGGGCAAAGACCAAGCTCAGACTTACGAATCACAGCTCATTACGGCTGCTGTCTCCATGAATGCGATGCTGATCCTTATTGGTATTCTTGGATTTGTAGCGGCTTTTGCCATTTCAGTGGGGCCAGTCATGTGGGTCCTCTTTTCAGAACTCTTTCCCAATTGGATTCGAGGTTTGGCCATCTCTTTTGTCGGGCTGGTCAACTCTGGTGTGAGTACATTGGTCCAATTTGTATTCCCCTGGGAATTAGACACGCTGGGAAGTTCGGTTACTTTTCTCATTTACGGCATCTTTGCTGTACTTGGGTTGATCTTTATTGTTTGGAAAGTGCCAGAAACCAAAGGAAAATCTTTGGAAGAACTGGAAGAATTGCTGGTGAAGGGCTAAAATTATTATAAAATTAATCTAGAATTTACTATGTCTAACAACACGCTTTTTAGCCTATTTTTCCTTGTATTATGGCTGAGCTCCTGTACGGAAAGTACCACGACTACTCAACCGGAAACTGCACAAAGCGCTGAGGTAAGCACCAACGCTGACACACTGACCATAGAAACTGAAGATTACACAGGAGCAACAGAGGGAGTCCGGCCAGATGCAGAGGGGGTAATCGTAGTGCCTGGAAAAGATTCTTGGTTGGAATTTGAGATCAATGTCCCAGTGGCTGGGCGATATCAATTTGACATTCGCGCTTCTGCTTTGACCGATACGGCTGAGGTTTGGGTGGAAGATTATGTTGGAAATAAGGATGGGCGAACCTATAATATCACTGGCTCTGTCCCCATACCTAAAAACAATCAATTGCAAAATGCTGGAGTTGATGGTAGTCCAATGAACAAGGGTACACACAAGATAAGGGTGCATTTCAGTGGTGGCTTTGTAAAAGTAGATTGGGTTAAATTTATTTTGCTCAAGGCTCATCAGGTGACCCCAGAATTATTGACCCAAAAAACAGACGGAGAAGAATGGAGTGTCGTCTGGGCAGACGAATTCGAGGGCGAGGGTATTCCCGATACGAGTAAATGGACTTTTGATATTGGTAATTGGGGTTGGGGAAATAATGAATTACAGTATTACACAGAGAATCGCACTGAAAATGCCCGTCAGGAAAATGGCCTACTCATCATCGAAGCCCGCAAGAATGATATGGGCCAAAAGTGGACTTCCGCTCGCTTGACGACGAGAGGTAAAGTCACTTTTCAATATGGACGAATTGAGTTTCGCGCTAAAGTGCCGACCAATCGCGGGAATTGGGCGGCTGGGTGGACACTTGGAGATGACTATGTAGACGAACTCTCCTGGCCTTACTGCGGTGAGATTGATATCCTAGAAAGTGTAGGTTATGAAATAGACGATGCGACAGGTGATGGAAAAGCCCATGCCTCCATTCATTGCGGGGCATATTACTTTAAGCTAGGCAATCAACCCACTGCTGATGTCCCCGTACAGAATATGAATAATGAATTCCACATTTACGCGGTGGATTGGACCCCAGAGGGCATCATCGCTTCTGTAGATGGGAAGGAATATTTCACTTACAATGATACGGCTACTGACCTGGCTTGGCCTTTCAGCAAAGCACAAAACATCATCCTCAATCTCGCTATGGGTGGCGGTTGGGGAGGACTCAAAGGCATGGATGAAACCATGACCTCCCAGCAATTCTTGGTAGACTATGTACGCGTCTACGAGAAGAAATAACAAAACTTGATGGATACTAATTAGCAATTTTTAAAATTGCCACTAATAACAAACGAAAAACATTTTGATAACATGATAAATATGAATCGTTCAACAGTGGAACAGACGATTGCACAAAGAATAGAAGCGCTTTTAGAAAAAATGACGCTTGATCAAAAGATCGGCCAGATGACCCAAACCGAAAGAATGGCCATTACTCCTCAAGAGGTAAAAGCCTATCACATTGGCTCGGTCTTGAGTGGCGGGGGCTCTGTGCCTGGCAACAATCGGCCTGCAGATTGGATCGCGATGAATGATGCCTACTGGGCTGCTTCTATGGAAGAAGATGAACACCATCTGGCCATTCCTATTATCTATGGGGTAGATGCCATCCATGGTCATAATAATGTACGAGGCGCTACGATCTTTCCCCATAACATTGGTTTAGGGGCTGCTAATGATCCCGCTTTGATTGAACGCATCGCCCGAGCAACGGCCTTAGAGATTTTATCTACTGGTGTAGAGTGGACTTTTGCTCCAACCCTGGCTGTTGCGCGAAATAATCATTGGGGACGCACCTATGAGAGTTATTCTGAAGATCCTGATATTGTCCAGTCCTATGCAGGAAGATTTGTCAAAGGTTTGCAAGGCGACCTTGGAGAGGATTCGATAGTGGGTTGTGTTAAGCATTGGGTTGGTGATGGGGGAACTTCTTATGGGGTTGACCAAGGGGATACCTACGCTTCTGATGATGAAATGACCCGCATTCACATAGCGCCTTACTATCCAGCCATAGCGGAAGGGGTGCTTACGGTGATGGTTTCTTTCAATAGTTGGAATGGGGAGAAATGTCATGGGCACCATTATTTGCTTTCGCAAGTGCTCAAAGGGGAATTGGGTTTTGAGGGCTTTGTCATTTCTGATTGGGATGGTATTGATTACCTCGATGAAAACTATGCAGAAACCGTAGCGCTTGGAGTCAATGCAGGGATTGACATGTTTATGGTCTCTGAAAAGTGGAGAGATTTTATTGCCCACCTCAAGAATCATGTGCAGTCTGGACGTGTGGCCATGGAAAGAATAGATGATGCAGTACGACGCATTTTATACGTCAAATTGAAGTACGGTCTTTTTGAAAAACCAAGACCAGCGGAAAGATACTGGTCGCTCCATCCCGCTTTTGGCAATCAGGATCATCGCGAACTAGCCCGCGAAGCCGTTCGCAAGTCTTTGGTTCTACTCAAAAATGATAAAGATATTCTGCCATTACACAAAGATGCCAGGATCATCGTAGCGGGTAAAAATGCGAATGATTGCGGACATCAATGTGGTGGTTTTACCATCGCTTGGCAGGGCGTATCTGATAGTCGCCATGTGGGGCGCGAAGATGAAGTCATCATGGATTATAACTCCGCGAGCGCTGGTGTGCAAAAAGGTAAGATTGAAGGAGGGACGACGATTTGGGAAGGCATTAGAGCCCTTGCGCCCAATGCAGAATTGAATGTAAGTGGGCGGGCTGCTGATCCTGATAAGCACGACGTAGGCATTATCGTCATTGGCGAAACCCCCTATGCAGAAGGTATGGGCGATATCCGCAAGGATGATTACGTCATTACAGAAACTTCAGAAAAAATAAATGGTTTGCTCAAGGTACTCAATGCCTATGGTTCTTCCCTAGTGCTCAACGAACTGCACCCAGAAGATCTACAAGCCATCTATAATATTACAGATAAAGGCATCCCCGCTGTCGTCGTCCTTGTCAGCGGACGAACGCTAGTGGTCAAAAAAGAGCTCGAAGCCGCATCTGCCTTTGTGGCAGCTTGGTTGCCAGGCTCAGAAGGGCAGGGGATAGCTGATGTGCTATTTGGAGACTATGATTTCCAGGGAAAGCTCTCTTTTACCTGGCAAAAAAATCAAGGAGAAAATTACTTGCGAGGAGATGAATCCTATGAACCGTTGTTTCCTTATGGCTACGGTCTTCATTACAGCGATAAGGAATAAGAATACCCGAAACCACACATTGAAAACACCACAGATAGACACCGACGAATAATAAGACCAATAGAACTATTTTTATTTACGAATATTAAATTATTTCATCAGATGAAGAATTTTATTTTTTTACTATCTTTCTTCCTCTCCACCCTTGGCATGGCACAAGTTGACCTGCCAATTACTTTTGAGGATATGTCCGTTGACTATTCCTTAGAAGATTTTGGTGGCAATACCTCTTCCATTGTTACCGATCCAACTGATCCCAACAATATCGTGGGACAGGCCGTCAAGTCTGATATGGCGGAGTTATGGGCAGGAACAACGATGGGAAAAGATGGCTTAGCCAATCCCATTCCCTTTACTGCTAGTGACACCAAAATGTCCGTCCGCGTATGGTCACCTGATGCAGGTATTCCCATTCGCGTAAAAGTGGAGGATGCCTCCAATGCAGGTATTAGTGTAGAAACAGAGGCAAACACGACAATGACGGGTGCCTGGGAGACCCTGGAATTTGATTTCACGAATCAAGCGCCTGGTACAGCTGCCATTAATGTGGCCAATACTTATAATAAGCTCTCTATCTTTTTCAACTTCGGAACGACTGGAGTAGATGCAGGAGAGAAGACCTACTACTGGGATGATGTCCAGTTTATTGGTGGTGGCGGAAGTGGAAAGGCACAAGTTGACCTGCCGATTACCTTTGAGGATACCGCTAACATCGATTATAATTTAGTCGACTTTGGTGGTAATGCTTCTGCAATTGTAGAAGACCCAACTGATCCTAATAATATGGTCGGTCAAGCGACTAAGACCGCCATGGCCGAGCTATGGGCTGGAACCACCAATGGCGATGGTGGCCTAGCTAATCCCATCCCATTTGCGATGGGCGATACGAAGATGACAGCTCGCGTATGGTCGCCTGATGCAGGCATACCGATCCGTCTGAAGGCGGAAAACTCAGGCAATGCAGGCATTAGTGTAGAAACAGAAGCAATGACAACGATGGCAGGCGCCTGGGAGACCTTGGAATTTGATTTTAGCAATCAAGCGGATGGAACAGCAGCCATCAATTTTGCCAATACCTATGATAAGATTTCAATCTTCTTCAACTTTGGAACGACTGGAGCGGATGCAGGAGAGAAGACTTACTACTGGGATGATATCCAATTTGCTGGTGGTGGCGGAAGTGGAAAGGCACAGGTTGACTTGCCGATCACTTTTGAAGACACCGCTAACATCGATTATAATTTGGTGGACTTTGGTGGCAATGCCTCTGCAATTGTAGCAGACCCAACAGACCCCAACAATATGGTTGGTCAAGCGACTAAAACAGCGATGGCTGAGCTATGGGCTGGAACCACCAATGGCAACGCTGGCCTAGCGAATCCCATCCCATTTGCGATGGGTGATACGAAGATGACAGCTCGCGTATGGTCACCTGATGCGGGTATACCAATCCGTTTGAAGGCGGAAAATTCAGGTAATGCGGGCATTAGTGTAGAAACAGAAGCGATGACGACGATGGCAGGCGCTTGGGAGACCCTGGAATTTGATTTTAGCAATCAAGCGGATGGAAC
>JBCBDH010000187.1:0-9814 GCA_038529855.1 Bacteroidota bacterium
GTGAGCCAGTCCCCGCGACTGGTGTTACGAAATTCTATGGGGAGCAAACCTTCTGTGTCGATTCTGTAGCCCCTAATGAGTATTATTTGCGAGACTTGAGTCGTGGTAATGGAGTCTTTACTTTTGACGAAAGCTCAAACGAACCATTTCGCAATGATAGCAATTATTGGGATTTGACCAATGAGAATCAAGATGAGGTGGCCATTGATGCGCATTTCTCAGCCGTAGGCTTTTACGATTTGATGAAGGAACGCTTTAACTGGGATGGTTTGGACAATGAGGGGAGAGAGCTGAATACCATTATTCATGCAGGTAATTTTGTCAATGCCTTTTGGACGGGAGAAGCTGCCGTTTTTGGTGATGGCGATTGCAATAATGGCCCGCTGACTACCCTGGAAGTAGTTGGGCATGAATTTATGCATGGGGTGACTCAGTTTACCTCTGGTTTGATTTATGCGAGTGAATCTGGTGCGATCAATGAAAGTATGAGTGATCTTTTTGGTAAAGCATTGGAGTATTATACTGATCCCAGCTATTTAGATTGGTCGATTGGCCATTCTTTTTTGTTGACTGATTATGCCAGTCCCTTTCGCTCCTTTGAAGACCCCAATATCCATAATCACCCCAAATTTTACAAGGGAGATTTTTGGTTTGACGGTGGTGGTGTGCATACCAACAGTAGTGTAGGAAATCATTGGTTTTATCTATTGGTCAATGGCGCTAATGGGGTCACACCCAATGGAGACAGCTATGATATACAGGGTATTGGTTTTGAAAAAGCCATCCAAATTGCCTTTTTGACAGAAACGGCCTATCTCATGCCAAGTTCTGATTATAATTTCTATTATGAAACCTCCCAACAGGCAGCTATTGAGCTATTTGGTGATAATTCTCCTGAGCTGGCAGATGTCACGGAAGCATGGAAGGCAGTAGGACTGCCTTATAGCTCAGGGGTAGTTGATCTGGATCTCGCCATCAGTTTTGAAGATCGCTTTGTACAGACTTGTCTTGCGAATGAATTTCACCCCCTTGAAATCATCGTTTCTAATGTAAGTACCGTAGACTTCACTCAGCAGGTATTTGCGAACATCAATATAGAGAATGGAGATCGCATTGTTCCCATTACGGAAGATATCCCTGCGGGTGAGCAAATCACCATTATCGTTGATGATTATCTCTACTTCTCTGATGAGGGCAATGAGGCTGTTGATGTTGATCTGGATGTTCTGGATGCCAATGGTGGCAACAACTCTACGCTCTATTTTGTGCAGAATGCCTTTTATCCCAATAATGACATGCGCTTAGTGAGTGCTGAATTTTCCAGACAAAATTGTGAGGATAATGAGCTCACCAGGGTCAATTTTAACGTCACTGGTAATAGTTGTAATCCAATTCCTTCAGGTACTAGCTTTTATTTATCCATGACAGATAATAATGCTTTTTTCTGGGAAAAAGAGTTTGTCCTAGATGGCCCCTTATACAGAGGCTTTATACAAACATTTAGTGAAGATTTGATCATAGATATAACGGGAGCTACCCTTATGGAGATGAGATTGATCTTTGCAGATGATGTGAATAATAATAATAATGAGGCTGGAGCACTGTTTAATCGGACACTACCCGTATCAGCTGGTTATCTCAACGAGTTTGATGGATTTGACAATCATATTGCCCTTTATGGCGATGCGACCTACCAAATAGGAACTTATCAAAACGAAAACTATTTTATGACGACGGGCTTTAGCACCTTCCCTTTTGTCAACCTGTGTCCCAACCCAGATGATATGTTTGAGACCTTTGCACCAATTGTCGAGATGCAGTTTTGTGTTGATCTGGAAGATCAAAATAGTCAGGATGTTTCCCTTGCCTTTGATATGCTCCAATTCAGAAACGAAGATGGGATAGATTATCCAGAACTTTACGATAATACCTCCGTCCTAAAAGTAACTTGGGGAGAGGGATTTGAAGAGGAGGAAGCCGTATTTTATGGGCATCAGGAGGGCATTTTGAATAATCATATCATTCCCTTACCCAATGAATTCAAAGGCCAAGTCACTTTTGAATTTTTCAATAATACGGGGAATGCCTTTAGTTCTAGCGGTAATTATTTGGACTACGATGTGATTATGATTGATAATCTGCAGTTAGATGCAGTCGTCAATACGAAGGAAGCATTGACCCAAAGCTTGACGATTTTACCCAATCCATCCAATGGCTTATTTTACCTGTCTTTTCCTGAATTGCCACAGTGGATTCGTGTACACAATATTCAAGGGCAAGAATTGCTTCGCAAAAGTGGTAGAGATGATTTGGAGGTGCTGGATTTGTCTCATTTGCCAGACAGCTATTATATGCTTTCTGCTCAATTTGCAGATGGGAGCCTGATTAGTCAGGCGATTGCTAAGATTTCGAAGTAATGATAATGGTATTTGGCTGATCAATGATCAGCCAAATACCACTACATTCGCTGTTTTGCCATCCAGCTATACTTCCTGCGCATAAAAAAAGGCTTGCCCTGAATGATCTGCAAATAGGATGCGCTCCCCTTCCTCTATGATAAGGCTACCTCCATTCCTCAGGATGGCTTCTTTTGCCTCCTCCAAATTGCCAACGCCAAAAGTACAGACCCAATATTCATACTTCCCCTTATAGGCTGTGGGAATATTTAAGGCATCTGCGATGTGCGTTTTATCAGAAGTATATATGTGGTAATGATCTTTCTCCACTTCGTGAAAAGTCCAGTCAAAAATACCTTGATAGAAAGGAATAATCTTTTCCATATTGGAGACGTGCAGTTCGTTCCATATCAGGGTGTTTTTTTCCGCATCCGTTCGAGTATTGAATAAGTTTCCGCTGTAAATGGTAAAACCAGCCCCTTGTGGATCTCGAATCAAGGCAAGGGGGCCAATGGCATTGGTTTGATCCACTACTTCAACCATACCACCTAAGGCTTTTGCCTTTTCTACTATCGCGTTTACATCACCCACTTGTATATAGGTCATCCAAAAATGCGGCATCCGCATCTGCTTAAACTTTTCAGGGGTTTCGTACAGGCCAACGACCTCTTGAGAGCCTTTATAAGCTGTATAGTACGCATTTTCTTCACGGTATTTCCAGCCAAAGACTTTTTCGTAAAAAGCAATGGTCGCCGTTGGTGTGTAAGTAGAAAGGTCTGCAAAAATGATATTATTCATGGTTTTCATTAATGTTGCTCTTGGTAAAGATCAGGCAAATGAAAACACCACTTTTTGATACACATCAAAAAAACTACTTCGTAGCCCTCAGACGACTCAGTGTTTCTTGAGAAATACCCAGGAAGGAAGAAATCAAGCCCAATTTTACCCTGAGCTCAATATCAGGAAAATGCATCAATATCAGTTCATACTTGCCTTTGGCAGAAAGGAAAGACCAGCCTTTGGCAAACTCATCGAGAAAGCTCAGCATTTCCTCAGCTAGTAATCTGGCGAAGTGGCTAAAGGGGGGAAAATCAGCAATTAGTTGTTGATAATTTGTATAGCTTATTCGATATAGTTCACATTCCTCTAGAGCCTCTATGACTTCAAAGCTAGGCTTTTGCTGAAAAAAGCTTGACCAGGCCGTCACAAAGTGATTTTCATCATAAAACCAAGAGGTAATTTTTCTGCCATCCTCCAAATAATAGTAATTATGAACTAGGCCCTTGTCGACAAAATAAAGATAGTTGGCCTTGCGATCTTCTTCCAGTATAATAGTGCCCTTACTGAGGCTCACCCACTCAAAGTCGCTCCTTATTCGCTCCTCTAAAGTGCGGTCTACAAATGTCCTCTGGCTAATATACTCGAGTAGTTGTTGCATCCTTACTTAAACCCTAAACGCTGATTTCCAATATAATGTAATACACAACCTATAGCAAGACCATATTTATTATCGTAAATGTAATAGGTTTTTCTTGGCTCTGCTCTCGTGATAAGCGCACTCTCTCCTGTATCATAAATTTTCAAAAACTTATTTTGGGTTTCACCTGATAATCTGAAAAGGTTATTGTAGTTTTCTTGATGTATAAAAACTCTAACTGATGGCTCCCCCCTTTTAAAACTATTCAGAATATCTGGATTGATGGAATTTAGCAGATCAAAAAGCTGTTGATCTGGGGTTGTCCCCTTTGTACCAATATATTCCTTTCGAACTTCAAAGTATTTTTTACTCAATGCTAAAAGAGTAGTTCTCAGATTGTTCATTTCTAGCATTTCATCACTAAGTGAAATTGAACCTTGCTCTGTTTTCAATTTCAAATAGTTATACCTGCCCTTAAGAAGAACGCCTCGTTCCCTAAGTTCCTCCTCAGTGCAAGTCAAGAAAAAACTTAATACTTCATCTAGCCTGCCTTCCGCAATTAAAACTTCAATTTCTTCTTTTTTCATACTACCCTACTTTTATTTGAATGTAAGTGTAATACTGAAAACAGGGGATTAAGCTAGCCCATCACATCACTTCTTCTGAAAAGCTTTTGCAACAAGCAATTCTTTTCCTCCACCACTATAATCGTAAAAACCCTCACCTGTCTTGCGACCTAATTTGCCTGCCGTCACCATATTGACCAATAGCGGGCAGGGTGCGTATTTGGGTAAGCCAAAGCCATCTTGCAAAACTCGACAAATGGCCAGGCAAACATCCAGACCAATAAAATCTGCCAATTGTAATGGCCCCATTGGGTGCGCCATTCCCAACTTCATCACCGTATCAATTTCCGCTACACCAGCTACCCCCTCATGCAAGGTATAGATGGCTTCATTGATCATAGGAATTAGGATGCGATTAGAAACAAAGCCAGGATAATCATTAGCTTCTACAGGGACCTTCCCCAATTTTTTGGCGACTTCCATAATAGCCTGAGTGACCTCGTCAGTCGTAGAATAACCACGAATGATTTCTACCAGCTTCATCACTGGCACGGGATTCATAAAATGCATACCAATAACCTGCGAAGGTCGAGTGGTAGCAGCCGCAATTTGAGTAATGGAGATAGAAGAGGTATTACTGGCCAAAATAGCCGCTGCTGGAGCGTTTTCGTCGATCGTTTGGAAGATTTTGAGCTTTAAGTCTACATTTTCTGTAGCCGCTTCCACCACCAAATCCGCATTCTTGACCCCCTCTGCCAGGCTTGTGTAAGTCGTAATATGATCGAGTGTAGCTTGTTTATCCGCTTGTGAAATCCGCTCCTTTCGCAGCATTCGATCCAGGTTCTTTTCAATGGTAGCCAGGGCTTTTTCGAGCGCTGACTCCGCAACATCGACCAGGGCAACCTGATAGCCATTCATGGCGAATACGTGGGCAATGCCATTTCCCATGGTTCCTGCTCCAATTACACAAACTTGATTCATATGATTTGGTTAGTTTTATAGGCTTTTAAATAAATGCAGTGCGCAGTTCGTTTGAAGAGCCCTATTCACAGATCGTAATTTAGCTTTTCGGGGCCAAAGATAAACCGAATTTGCTAATAATATTGGGGATTAGCTTGTATTTTTGCTTCAGCTAAAAATTTGAAATTACATAGCAAGAAAATTTTATCTGAGTAAAATTATTTATCATTTGATTAAATCATTTTCCAATACTATTCTGGCTCTTCTCCTGTCTCTAGGCTATTCTCCCAGCCTTTGCTATGCCCAAAATATCGATTCCCTTTCCCAAAACTTTAGCAGCTTTGGCGGTATTATATATCTAGACTCTTTGACGGTTACGGCTTCTAGACAGGGCTTCAATGTGGACGATTTTATACTAATGGTACAATCTGATCGCTCTTTTTATCAGGCTTTTCACAATTTGAGAAAGCATTCTTATCAATCGGATAATGAAATCATCATGTATGATAAAAAAGGCAGACAAAAGGCTTATTACCAAAATAAAGTCCAACAGGAATCAGATGGCGATTGTCGAACAATGGATTTTATTGAAGAGCACTCAGCGGGTAATTTTTTTAAACGCAAACGCAAGCTCCGTTACTACACCGCAAAAATGCATGACCGCATTTTCCAAACCCACGGCCGCATTTGTGAATCCAATCGTGTGACTGCTTCTCATCCAAGCGGCATTGAAAAGCACATTCGAGAATTGAAAAAGCTCATATTTGCCCCAGGTCAAGCGGTGGATGTACCCATCATTGGCGATCGCATGGCCATCTTTGAGCCCAAGATGAGTCGCTACTATGAATACACGATTCGCTCAGGTAAGTACAATAAAACGGAATGCTATATCTTCACGGCAAGGGTAAAACCTGAGTATCGAGAGCGAAAAGAACACAAAACAGTGGTGAAATACCTGGAAACCTATTTTGATAAAAATCAATTTCAGGTAGTGGCGCGAGACTATCGAGTCAAGTATGAGGGCGCCTTATTTTCCTTTGATGTTCACATGCAGATTGAGCTAGACTTGTGGGACTCAAGCTATCTGCCCAAACGCATCAAGTACGATGGCTATTGGGATGTACCAGCCAAGAAGCCTGAGACGGCTGAATTTACCATACAATTCTACAATTTTGATAGAAATTAGCCTTAAAATATTTTACTTAGTGTAGACAATACACTACCTTAGATGCGCCAAAATTTGCTATATGATTATCGTAACTGATGGGGGCTCTACCAAAGCCGATTGGAGGATCGCCAGCGCAGAGGGGCAGATCACCAATATTCATACTCGAGGGTTCAACCCTTTCCTTCACTCTTCAGAATTTATCGAGACATCGCTTCGCGACGAATTCATCAATCACTTCTCGGTCCATCAAGTGACCAAGGTCTTTTACTATGGAGCGGGATGTTCAGATGCCTATCGCTGCTCAATTGTCGAAAAGGCCCTTCAAAATATCTTTCCCAGCGCAGAAATATATGTAGACCACGATCTTTTAGCAGCAGCCCGCGCCACCTTAAAAGAGGTCCCTGGAATCGCCTGTATTTTGGGTACGGGGTCTAATTCCTGTGCCTATGATGGTCAGGCGATTACTGACAATGTCACCAATATGGGGCATCTGCTTGGTGATGAGGGCAGTGGATATCATTTGGGCAAATCCTTGATACAAGGTTATTTCTATCGCGAGTTTCCCGACGATTTTAAAGAGGTATTTGAAAAGGAATTTCCACAGGGCAAACGAGATATGCTCAACAATATCTACAGCGGAAATGCCAATGTTTACCTCTCTTCTTATGCGCGATTTATCGCGGAGCACAAAGCCAATCCTTATATCAAGCAATTGGTGGGCAATGCATTTGATGAGTTTATCCGTCGACATGTATGTAAATACGAGAACCACGAAAATCTTCCTGTGGCTTTTGTTGGATCGATCGCCTTTCATTTTCAGGAAATTCTCGATTATGTTCTCAAACAAAGAGGCTTGACCTTGGGGCCAATTGTCCGTAAACCAATCACGGAACTTTTGCGTTACCATCTCAGACGTGAACAAATCCCGCTGATTGACTAACACTTATAATCCTCATTCCAGACTTTCAAGATCGATTAATCAACTATGAGTGAAATCAAAAGAGTAGCCGTTTTTACTTCTGGTGGAGACGCACCAGGTATGAATGCAGCCATCAGAGCCGTCGTCCGAACGGCTTCTCATCACGATTTACACATTTATGGAATTAGCAGAGGCTACGAAGGTATGATTCGAGGGCAGATCAAGCGATTGGAACCTCGTGATGTTGGAAATATTATCCATCGTGGAGGGACGATTTTGAAAACAGCTCGAAGTAAGGAGTTTATGACAAAAAAGGGGCGAAAGCTCGCTTATGAAACGCTTGTCGCTCACGATGTAGATGCCTGTATTGCCATTGGAGGAAATGGAACATTGACTGGCGCAAAGGTATTTAGTAAAGAATATGGGATGCCCTTTATTGGTATTCCAGGCACGATTGATAATGATCTCTACGGAACGGATTATACTATTGGCTTTGATACTGCGATTAATACGGCCATTGAAGCGGTCGATAAGATCCGCGACACTGCAGATTCTCATAACCGCCTGTTTTTTGTGGAAGTAATGGGTAGACACTCTGGTTTTATCGCCTTGAATACGGGGATAGGAAGTGGAGCGGGAAGTGTACTAATTCCAGAAACTTCGACGGGTATTGATGATCTGATTAGTCATTTGAAAAAGAGCGTCAAGCGAAGAAAGCTTTTTAGCCTCGTTATTGTAGCGGAGGGTAATCAAAATGGCGGAGCCAGCGAGATTGCTACAAAAGTCATGGAAAAATATGATCATTTTGATATAAAAGTAACCATCATTGGTCACTTACAAAGAGGGGGTTCACCTACAGCTATGGATCGAGTATTGGCTAGTCGCTTGGGTTTCAAAGCAGTAGAAGGTTTGCTCGAAGGACAGCGCAATGTCATGGCTGGCTCTATCAATAATCGAGTGGAGTTTACGCCCATTGAAGAAGCCATCAAGCATGAGAAAAAACCCAATCAAGATTTGATTAGGATGGCAGAGATATTGGCACTTTAGCTTGATGCTTAACATGCAAATACAAGGCAAAGGGCAGCATAAAGTGAGGAAAGCGATAGATCATCTCAGGCAGCCAAATGGCCAAACTTTCTCCAATAAAGTCGATATACAGATGCGCCCATATCCGCGCCAAGCTAGTCAATAGCCCCCATATGACGGCATAAATCAAGGCCCAATGCAATAATTTGTTCCGACCAGGAAGGCTAATAATGGCCATGCTAATCACTATATCCATAAGACCCGCTGCATTCAAAAATAAAAAGGCGCCCTCCTCCCCTACACTGAGAATATTCATCGTCATCTCCACAAACAAGCCTGGTCTTGGATAATAATTCAAGGCGTACAAGCCATGACAGGTAAAGGTAAAAGCCGTCGCCCAACGAAGTACATATTCCAGTCTTTTACTCATTTGTCTTTGGCTATAGAGGTAGTACAAGACGAAGGGGCTGGAAAACTGTAGGCTGTATTCCAAAAACTGCCCCACACTAAAAAAGCGTTCTTTGCAATAAAGAGCGGCCAGAAAGACTAAAGCACTCCCACCAAGCAAGAGTAATTTGCGCAGCGCAGCAGGGACGCGATCAATCAATAAGACCACTACAGCGCAAAGGGCATAAAGGCCTCCAAATAATTGAATGGACAGTTGAATATTTTGATCTACAATTGGGCTGGTGATATAGTCTTCCCAAGGCATTTGCAGCAAGCGCTCCACAATCCCTTTCATCCATTCCTCATCCCATAAAAGGGTTCTAAAGGGGGCATCCCAAAATAAATGTTGCCAGGCTCGACCAGTAAAAAGGGCAAGCGTCGCGATTTGCACCCATCGAAATATTGGACTATTCGTATCTTGTGACCAGCTCTTATCCAAAACGCATTCAATTTTTTTACATGACAAATATACCTAATAAGTCCTTTATTGCGGTCTACATCACTCATCCAACTGAAAGTGCAGCAAAAAAAATCGTCAATTTTTTACTCGATAAGCAGGTCATCGCCTGTGGTAATATCTTTCCCATCCAATCTGCCTACACTTGGAAAAACGCGATTCAAGAGGACAAGGAATGGGTAAGTCTGGTAAAAACTACCAAGGAGGCATGGCCCCATCTCTGTGAAGCTGTTGAATCCGTTCACCCTTATGAGGTGCCTTGTATTACTCGATTTGAGGTAAGTGCTAATGCGGCTTATGCCAATTGGGTCAAAACATCAGTCAAGGTGCCTTTGGCTTAAACTCGGGTTTTGAGTATACTTTTGAAGTCTTCGAGAAAGGAGTAAGCTTGTTCAAAATCAGGATCAATTTCCAGACAACGTTGCATCAAATCTGCGGCTGCGACAAAATTGGCCTCT
>JBCBDH010000188.1:0-9799 GCA_038529855.1 Bacteroidota bacterium
GCGGGGTTGGTGATGCTAGGAGTCGTTATGGTCTCAGGTAGTCCTTGAAAATTGCAATATTGACGGCATAGACGAAGACAGCTATGGCAATTATTACATCTCCACTTGGTCGCCCGCTCGCATCCACCGCTACAATAGCAATTTTCAAGGACTACCTGAGACCATAACGACTCCTAGCATCACCAACCCCGCAGATATTGGTTATGCTAAAGCTGTTGATACGTTGGCCATTCCCTCTGGTGGAGATAATGTCGTTTTTGTAGGCTTTGAAGCACCCGTGAGTAATCAAAATGTGGATCGCCAGCGCCTACCGCTTTCCGTTTTCCCCAATCCTATTTCAGATCAATCTGTCATCGAATTTAATTTGCCCCAAAATCAGTATTTAGAATTGGCTATTTATGATGGACAGGGTAAGCTGGTTAAGCAGCTATTGGAAGGGATGCAGATGGCGGGGGAGCATAGGGTCTTGCTAACAGGACTGGATTTGTCTACGGGTATGTATCATTGTCGTTTGATGGGTATGGATGGAGTGGAAGGGGAATTGAAGCTATTGGTGGTGGATTAGTATCATATAGATATTCTTTTCTGCCATAGGATTAAATACTGATATTTCATATAAAGAAGAAATACTAATCTTATTCAAGCAATGTTAAAAAACCATGGCTCACCCAAAAGCACAAATATAACTAAGTATTGGGGCTAAGTTATCCATAAATCTTTATGTCTACTTACCTATAAAATCATATAACTTAATGCAATATAAGCTGACTATTGAAGAAGAGCGCGTTTTCTGGGAAAAAGTGGAATATGATTTAAAGCAAGCTCCATTTGCTGAATCTCCTTCCCAATGGAACACAAAAACGGCTGGGATATTTCAAGAAAAGATGCATGAAAAGTTTATAGAACTATACAAAAAAGATAAGAAGATTAATTATTTGCTAGAGATAGAAGACTACGATGATTCTCCATTGCTAAGACATGCTATGACCTCTAGTATACTCAATATATTTAGGTACAAAACTTCAAGGACAACGCTTCCCAGAATCAAAAATAGATTCACTATATATTTGCGAAACCAATCAGCAGATGAGTACATAGAAGCCAATAATATTCTATCATCCAATAATAGGTCAAAAAGTAATGCTCATCCACTAGATGATCTAAAACCCAAAGCGGAACAGATGGATGATCATCAATCACCAGATTCCAATAATCCAACTTCTATTAGGATTGGTGATCTAGATATTAATGTACAAGAAGCACTAGAGCTGGTAAAAAGAAAATTAACAGAAGAGCCCCAAGGTGAAGAAGGTCTGCATAGAGAAAAAATACTACAAGAGTATGAGCAGCTCCTTCAGCAAAGCGCAACAAAGCGTCAAGGACAAAGAGAAATCTTCAATTTTTTCGAAAAAAATCCAAGTCTACTTCCAGGTCTGAATGGTAATAAAGGGAATCTTACACACGGCGCCCACCACGGCTTAATCTTTCCAGAATTAGCCTTACATGGAACCCATAGTATAAGACCAGATTTTTTGTTTGTGGCTACCAATTCATTAGAGGCAAGTATCGTTTTCATCAAAATTGATCAACCATCAAATCGTATTTTTACAGAAAAAGATGAATTTACAGCGGAGTTCAATCAAGCTTTTTCACAGCTAGAGGATTGGAATCACTGGATGAGTATAGACGAAAATAAAGCAATTATAATTGAAGAACTAACCAATGCATTCAGTAGCAATAGAATAAAAAGACTGAATATCAAATCAGAGCATTATTTAGTCATAAGCAGACGACTTGAGTACCTAAATAATCCCAATAGACAAAGGCTAATATCCTTAAAAAGTAAGTTCCCCTATCATATCCTTAGCTTTGATCGTTTGGCGCCCTATGCTACAGGAAATTCATATCTTCCAGTAAGAAAGAGCGCAGATCATTCCTTTTTTGCGACCTACATCTCAAATACTTATGATTACAGTCAAATGAGAAGCATCATCCATGGACATATCAATAAAAAAGAGGCTATACTCAATCAACAGCATTTAACTCAAGAAGAAAAAGAAGAACTCCTGAAAGAAGTCAATTATTGGGATTCTTTTGATGACCCTATTCAATCCGCATTAGCTGCCATTAAAAGAAAATCTAAATAATGCTTCTCCCAACTCAGTATTTGGAATTTAGACAGCCTACAAAAATAACTCATGGCCAATAGCGATCATTTAGCAATATTAAAAAAGGGTAGAAAAAAATGGAATCAATGGCGATTAGAACATCCAGAGATTACCCCTGACTTAAGTGGTATTGAGTTTCAAAACGTCAGTTTTAATAAATTTAATCTATCAAATACTATTTTAAGAAATGCCAATTTGGAAAAGGTATTCTTTGTTAAAAGCAATTTGAGTCATGCTGACTTTTCCAATGCAAGCCTGAGAAGAATACGCTGTTACGATGCTGATTTGAGCCATGCGATTTTTGATCAATGCGATCTGACTTATGCCAAATTGACCAATGCCAATTTAAGTGGAGCTAAAATAAGTAACGCTATCCTTACAGAGGCAAAGTTAAACGAAGCCAACCTCCAACATGCTCAATTGTTCCACTCTTCTTTGGAGAAGGCTCGATTGATAGAAACGGATTTGCGAAGTGCAGTGATGGTCAACTGCTCTATCTATGGAATATCTGCGTGGAATATCCAACTAGACGCAAACACGGTTCAAAAAAGCTTAAGAATCACCAAAGAAGGAGAGCCTGAAATTCAGGTTGACGATCTTGAGGTGGCTCAATTTATTTATCTTCTGCTCAACAATCAGAAGATTAGAAACATCATTGAGGTCATTGGTAAGAAAGGAGTGCTCCTCTTAGGAAGATTTATCCCAGAAAGAAAACGCGTGCTAGATAGATTACGCGAGGAATTAAAAAGCAGAGGTTTTGTCCCTATGATGTTTGACTTTGACAAATCCTCAAGCAGGGATTTTACAGAAACAATTAAGACGCTAGCGGGATTATCCAGATTTGTCATTGCTGATATTACCAATCCCAAAAGTAGCCCTCTAGAATTACAAGCCACCATTCCAGATTACCAAATCCCTTTTATCACCATTATCCAAAGCCCAGAAGAACCCTTCTCTATGTTCAGGGACTTGCACAATAAATATGCTTGGGTCCATGAGCCCATCACCTACGATCATCTAGACAATCTAGTATTGGGATTAGACCACATCTTAGCCATTTCTGATGAAATGTATCAAAAAATGATCAGCGCTAAATCTCAGAAATTAAAGACTACGCACATCAATGATCTGATCAACAAACGTAGGGAAGAGTCCTGATGCAGCAGTATGACATCCATGGCCGCAGCAACAAAAAGCTATTTCAATCCATCATCACTTACAAGCATTCAAAATGGGCATCATCATCAAAAAGAAAAAGCACTACTACACCAGGTTTCCGCTATGGCTACTGGTAATCGTCGTACTGAGTCTGTCGCCTTTCATCATAGGCTTCACAGGCGCTTATTTTACGGAACTAATCACAGGAGAACCCTGCCACGAGGGAAACTGCTCTTGGGGGGCCATTCCTTGGCTTGGCATCTTTTTCACCCTACCCCTTGGAGCCGTCATATTAGCCATCTATTTGATCATAGTAGTGATAGATGCCATCAACTTGAAAATGGGGAAAGACGAAGATTTATAGTGATCTTTCTGTTGTTTTATGATTGCTATCCCAATAAGTTCAGCCCCCCTAATGCTACCTAAAATTTAAGCTACCATTATCAAATTGTTAAGTCATCATTTTACCCATGTCCAAAACTGATCATCCTATAAAAAATTGTTTTCTTACAAGAACAAACAGCAAGCGTAAACCAGCCGCCTAATCCTATGCCAAAGCTTTCTATACCTATCCAACTGCAGGAGCAATGCGAACATTTCCTATCGACCCTTGAGGAGATCCCCGCTAGCCGTCAGTCCATCCTCCAAGCCTTTATTGATTACCTTCATCAAAAGGTCATCGCTCAACAAAACATACACCTCATCGTCATCTGTACCCACAATTCTAGACGCAGCCACATCGCACAGCTCTGGCTTCAGCAGGCAGCCGCCTGGTTTGGCATCGAGAACCTACATACCTATTCAGGAGGGACGATGGCAACAGCCTTTAATCCAAGAGCTGTAGCGGCACTTCAGCGCGTGGGCTTTTCTATACAGGCTTACAGCAAGAGCGCCAATCCCTTTTATGAGGTCATTATCCCAGGCTATACCCATAGCCCCATGAAGTGCTTCTCCAAAAAGTACGATCATCCACTCAATCCCCAAGCGCATTTCGCCGCCCTGATGGTCTGCTCAGAGGCGGATACTGATTGTCCATTCATCCCAGGGGCAGAGGCGCGTTTTGCCCACCCCTTTGAAGATCCCAAGGCTTTTGACGATAGCCCTATGGAACAACAGATGTATGACCAACGAGTCGTGGAAATTGGTCGAGAATGTTTTTTTATCTTGTCAGCACTATCTAAGAAAATCAACCAGTAATTTATCCACACCATGAATAAATACCTTGCAGAGTTGATTGGCACCTTTGCGCTGGTCTTCTGTGGCTGTGGCGCCATTATCGTCGACCAAATTAGCGGAGGCGCCATTGGGCATATGGGGATTTCCACCACCTTTGGCCTAATCATCACAGTGATGATCTACGCATTGGGCAATGTCTCTGGAGCCCATCTCAATCCAGCAGTAAGCATCGCCTTTTGGTATGCTGGGGTCTTTGAGCGACGACTTATTCTCCCCTACGTATTGAGTCAGTGTATAGGTGCTGTCTTAGCCAGCGCTGCGCTTTGGCTGCTCTTCCCCAATGCCACAACGACAGGGGCTACTCTACCCAGTGGGAGTATTGGGCAGTCCTTTGGCTTAGAAGTCATCCTCAGCTTCTTCCTCATGTTTGTCATTATCAATGTCGCCACTGGTTCAAAAGAACAAGGGCTAATGGCAGGCTTGGCCATTGGTTTCACCGTTTTGCTGGCTGCCCTATTTGGCGGGCCGATCTCTGGTGCCTCCATGAATCCCGCTCGTTCCCTCGCTCCCGCCCTATTTATGGGTGAGCTGCAAGATTTATGGATCTATTTCATCGCCCCACCCATAGGCACCCTACTCAGCATCATCGCCTGGAAAGCCCTCCACCAAGACAGTAATTAGCTTGTTAATCCTAAAAGTCCAAGGATTGGGTAATTTTCTCCAAGTCATTTCGCACTGCTCAAGCTAAATTTGAAAGGAATACAGATGGCTAGGTGAACTATAACAACATTTTGTCTATACCTCCTAAATTATTTAGCGGAGGTCATCACCTCGCCATTCTATTGATTACTGCACGCACTGCAAAATTATACTCATGAGACAACTGCTTTTACCCATGATTTGGCTATTAGCCAACAGCCTGGCTTTCGCTCAATTCCAAAACTATTACCCCCATTGCGAAGGCAATGATCATTTTGTCAATGGTGACTTTGTCTGGCAAGCAACGGAATCTGGATTGGTCCAATACAATCTGGATGGAGCGGTCATCGCCACTTATGACCACAGCAATAGCCCCATCGCTCCTCCTTTTACCTCTGGTAAACCCTCAGATGTAGTTGTCGATGCACAAAATAATGTTTGGGTCGCCCTTGGTTTTGATGGGGTGGCTCGTCTGAATCCTGCTGGTGATTGGACGGTTTGGCCTATGGATGTTCCCCCTTTTGTGAATGATGATCGCATCAATTTTACGGAAATTGGCATCAGTGATAATGGCGTGGTCTGTGTCAGTGGATTTGCCAGTAATATCTATGCTTTTGTCAATAATTCCTGGCGATTAGAATTGGTCGTCAATGGGACACGTGAGTTCGAGACGGATTGGAATGGTCAGGTGATCGCCGCTGCGGGTTCTGGGGTCTGGCGAAGGGACGATAATGGCAATTGGACCCAAATTGGCAATCAACTTTTTAACACTAACCCCATCTTTGACCTGACCGTAGATGCAGAAGAACAAAGCATTTATTTTATTGATGAAGGCCACAATATTGGCCGCATACTGCCCAATGGCCCATCCACTTTTTTTCTCACCAATGGCGATAAGCGGGAGGGTCGCGCCATTATTATTGATTCTCAGAGAAGATTTTGGACGGGCGGATTCTATCGCGATTTCCTGAGTCGCTACGAAGGCAATAACACCTGGATTGATTTTGACGAAACCAATAGTTCCATCACTGGAAATATTGTTAATCAATTGAGTTTTGACCAGCGGGACCACTTATGGGTGACCCAATATCCCTTTGGCAATGATGGTTTGCAGCGATACGATGGCAACGAGTGGCAAGCTTTTTATGCAGGCACCCCTGGATCAGATGAGATAGAAGCTGATAATAATGATCGACTTTGGTTGAGTCGCCTCAATGTCCTTTGCCGTTGGAATCCTGCCAATGATCAATTTGATTACTACTCTTTACAAAATAGGACCTTTCCATTCAATAGCCTCTCCATTATAGCCAAAGGCAGAGGGGAAGAGATGTGGGCCAGCACCAGCTTAGCGGGCAATAATGATCCTGACCGTCCCAATCTTGCTCGCTTTGATGGAAGTACCTGGGAGGCCATTAGCTCCACGAGTACTAACCAAGGGCTTCCACCAGGAGAAATCACGCATTTAGCTGGCGACCAGCAGGGATATGTTTTCCTGAGCGTCCTTGGTGGAAATTACGATTTTGGTGTCTCTGTTTACAATACCAATAATGACACTTGGGACCTCATCCACTCCAATAGCTACCTGATCCAATTGCCACAAAATAGGATTGGTGATCTAAAGGTCAATGAACAAGATCAAAGATTATGGGTCGCCAATTTTGAAGGGGGCTTGCTTCGTTTTGATGTGAATAACCGCGCTTTAGAAATTTTTGATGCCAATAATGTGATTGGCTTTCCAGCCTCCATTGAGCGATTAGCGCCTTATCAAAATCAGGTCTGGATCATCTCCAATGAAGGACTTGGTCTTTTTGAACGCACAACGCAGCAATACCAAGCCTTTCCAAGCAGTCCTGTTGGTCTTTTGGAAGGTGAGATCAAAGATTTTCAAGTTGATCCCCAAGGTCGTTTGTGGTTAACCATCCAGCAGGACAACAGTTTCTTTATCCAACAATTTGATGGTACTAATTGGACCACTTTCACCGCTAATAACAGCGATTTTGTCATCCCCGCCAATTCCAATCTTGGAAGCGTATCTGATGCCTGGCCAATTGCTTTTACCAACGACGATGCCTGGTTTGGTGCCAATATTGGCCTGTCTCGCCTGCCCCTAAATACGATGGCTGATTGCAATCTACAAGCCAGTACCAATGCCCCAATCTGTCTGGATAATAATACCCCCAATGATCCAACAGATGATCGCTATCAATTTGAATTAACGGTAACGGGAACCAATACGAGCAATACCTTCAACGCCAATCTGAGCAATAACCTAACGACTGAAAACCTCAGTGCCAGCTATGGTCAGGTCCTCAATATCGACAAGGCCATCGCTGGTGGCCCACTCAATATCAGCATTCAGGATCAAAACGATGCGGATTGCCAAGCTTCCCTGACCATCAACCCTCCTGCGACCTGTAGTAGCGGAGGCGATGGCATCGACCTGGAACTCAGCATGGAAGCTAGCAATTTCACTCCCAACCAGTGGTCTACTACAAGCATAAGCGTAAGTATTACCAATACAGGGACCGAAACCGCTACAGGAATCAGCGCTTCTTTTCCCCTTCCCAATGGAGCCGTATTTGAGGGTGGAAATGAATTTACTGCCAGTCAGGGCAGCTTCAATCCCTATGGGGATCGTATCTGGCAAGTTGGAAGCCTGGGACCTGGTGCCAGCGCAGTGCTGGAAGTCAATCTTTTTGTCATTCAAACTGATTTTGTCGTTTACAGCCAAATTCTGACCAGTGATCAAACGGACAGCGATTCCAGCCCAGGAAATGGAACTTGCTGCACGGCAAATGAAGATGATGAAGCACAAATTAACATTGGTCAAGACATCGTGGATACTACTCCCCCAGAAGTAAGCATCGTCTACTCTGGTCCAGATACCATAGAGGTCTTTCCCTTTTCTGTAGATATCTTTTTCTCAGAACCCATCTCTGGTTTACCGCTCAATAGAATAACCCTAATCAATGGCACCGCTAGTGATCTTACCCAAATTAGTGCCTCCCATTATCGCGTTATGGTGAGTCCTAATATCGAAGGCGCCTTTAGTGTTATTATATTGGCTGATCAGGTGAGTGATTTGGCAGGTAATCGCAACCTTGCATCTGATCCATTGATCCTCTTTTACAATATTCCAGGCCCTGACTGTCTAAACATCAATGCCGATTTTAGCCGCGTGTTTTTGGGCTGGAACAACTTTGGAGCGCTGACGATTGTTAATGCGAGCTTTGAAGGATTTGGGGCGGTGGTAGGTCCAGCAGAAGGTGGCTTTGGCATGCAGCAGACCATACCCGTTAGCCCAGGCGAAGAATTGCAGTTGACCGCTCAGGCTGGTACACTCTTTAATCCCAGTGAAGCGGTAATGGGCATCAAATTTCTGGATGCCGCAGGAGCGGATATTAGTCAGGAACAAATTCCTATTGGTACACCCCCCTATGATTTTTACGAATTGATCGCTACCGCCCCTGCAGAGGCTCAATCTGCCTATGCCTTTATTTTTAAGGTGGGAGATGTTGGTATCGTTAACGTGGATAATCTTTGCCTAAATCGCGTTACGAATATAAGTGATGAGGTAGACCTCAACATTAGCTTAAGCGCTAGTCCCATCAATCCCAATCAGTATAGTGTTTCTGAAGTTCGTTTGTTGATCCAAAACGAAGGACTCCAAGATGCATCAGGGATCCGCATTCATTTTCCTGAACCCAATGGCGCGGTATTTAGTGGTGGAAACGAATTTACTGCTAGTCAGGGAAGCTATCAGCCTTATGGAAATCGGATTTGGGAAGTAGGTAATCTAGCAGCAGGTGCCAGTGCGGAAATTGTCTTTAATCTCTTTGTTTTACAGGGTACCCCAATTGATATCTACACAGAAGTGATCGCCCAGGATCAAACAGATGCTGATAGTACGCCTGATAATGGGAACGGCAGTAATGCCGTAGAGGATGACGAGGCGAGCCTCACTTTGAATCCCTCCAATAATGTGAACTGGGCTGGGATTAATGAAAACCTCTCTGGTGGATACTTAAATGTATATCCCAATCCAGTTTCATCAGCGCTAAATATCCGATTTGGTCTCCCCGCAGCCATGCAGGTAGAGGTGAGCTTAGTGGATGTATTGGGACAATTGGTTTTAAGCAAAATCTGGACTTTAGAAAAAGGAGAACAACATCAATTACTCAATTTGGCAGATTTGAGTAGTGGTACTTATTGGCTAAGTATTCATAGGGCCGATTATCCACCAATGATACGACGACTTGTTAAACACTAGCCCAATGTTGTCTCAAAAACCGAAGCCAGTTGCCATGCAAAATCAGCTGGATGTCGCTTTCGCTATAGCCTTTTTGGCGAAACAATACGACGAATTTCTGTAAATCAGCAATGCGCTCTAAATCAGCAGGGCATTGCTCTTTACCGAAAGCGCCGTCCAGATCACTACCAATGCCAATATGGTGGGCATTGCCCGCCATTTGGCAAATGTGATCCAAATGATTGACGACGTGCAGGAGTTGAATATCTGTATTATTGGGATGGCTTTTCCCCCGCACCCAATTTGGCACCAGCATCCAGGCATCCAAAGCCCCCCCAATCACGGCTCC
>JBCBDH010000189.1:0-9783 GCA_038529855.1 Bacteroidota bacterium
GGACAATCTGGTAGTTTGCTGAATCTACGTCTGCGCTAAGTTGTGTACTGCTTCCCACGCAGATTTCGCTGGGACTGGCTTGCACATTGGTCGGAATATTAGGAGAGGGGATACTGGAGACATAAATGGAAATGGCTCTTCGATCACTGGTTCCAGACCCTGTTGTTTGTTCAACGTAGTAATTGGTATTGGCATTGATTACGGGGGTGGTGTAGCTGGCTGTATTGGCGATTGGGCTACCTCCTGAGGCCTGGTCATACCAAGCAAAGGTAGCACCGCTTTCACCAGATGCAGTAAGTGTGGTAGTGCTTCCAGCACAGATAGAGAGATCGCCGCTCACAGAAGGGGGGGATTGAGCATAGACTGTTTGGCTCAACCCATGACATAGGAAGAGAAATAGTAAATAGTTGAATAGTCGCATTGAGTTGTAGTCAGTTTAAATCATTAAAAAAATCATTAGTTGATTTAAAGTAGTGTTGTGTTTTAATTGGGCATTAGTCCACCATACCAGCAGGGTACAAATACCCTGAAGGTTCCTCTTTAGTGGTGGTGAAGAAGATTGGAGTAGGAGGAGAAATCAACCTAGCGGAATAGGAGGAAAAATCAAAATAGGGGATGCTAACAAAAAGCGCCAACACCATTCCAAGATGATGTAATGATGTTGCAATTCGCTATACTTATGTTGCAAAATCCGTTTTTTTGGCTTCTGTTTATGCTTATCGCTACACTCTGGTTGCATAGCGTTATACCTATGTATAATAGGCGATGCCAAGCTAAAATTATTCTAGCTTGGCATCGATATATTTTTTCTATGAAAAGTGATTATTGCTGTTTGACCAGTTGTTGTACCAGTTGTTGCTCGCCTTGTCGTAAAGTTACCAGATAGACTCCTGCTGGTAAATTATTGACGTCAATTTGTAATTGTTTTTGGTTGCGATCGATTGGCTGCGAATAAATCAACTGGCCATAGACATCGCGTATACTCAATTGCCCATCAGTCGTTTGGTCATTGAGCAGAATCGTCAACTCCTCATTTACTGGATTGGGGAAGAGTTGGAATAGGGGGACAGGCGCTTTTAGTCGAACGGATAGCACATCGCTGTAAAATTCGGACTCATCCAAATCAACCTGTCGAATGCGATAGTAATTGACTCCTGGTAGGGCTTTTTCATCCAGATAGCTATAAGTTGTTGTATTGACGCTATAGCCTTGGGCAGGTAATTGATTTAATGCTTCCCATTTTCTGGCATCGCGACTGCCTTGTATCTCAAAATAGGCGCTATTACTCTCCGTCGCCGTCGCCCAATTGAGCTGTACGCCTTCATCAGCTGCTGTCGCTGTAAAGTACATCCATTCTACAGGAATACCAGTGGTCACCGCAAAACAATCCACACATAAGCCATCATTAAGTCCGCTGCAAAGCCCTGTATTATTGTCATATACCTTTATATCGTATACAGAACTAGGATTGGCACTCATTGGAATCACCAGACTACCTGTTAGGGTATTGATTCCAGAGGCCACTCCTGTAAAACTCAAGGTGGTAAAGCCATCGTCCAATTCCACACAATGACTACTGGACCAGCTACTCCCCACTCCTGTCACGGTTACACTAAAAGTAGTCCCCTGTACACCTGTACTGGGTGACATACTCACGGAAGGGGCTGCTGATACTGTAAAACAATCTACGCAAGTTCCATCTGAGGAGCCAGAACAAAGTCCTGTTGGATCATCGTAGACTATAATATCGTACAAGGCACTGGCATTGGCCCCATTAGGGATATTGATCATTCCTGTTAATTGCTGACTAGCATTGGCCGTTCCCGTAAAGCTAAAGGTAGAAACGCCGTCAGAAAACTCAATACAATGTGTAGAACCATCCGCCCAGTTGGTATTGGTACCCGATATGGTCATGCTAAAAGCATTGCCCTGGCTGACCGTACTAGGAGAAATAGTAGATACCCTTGGCACCGCAACAGTCACGGAAAAGCAATTGATGCAAATGCCATCATTGGCACCGCTACAAGTACCCAAATTATCATCGTAAACCGTGATATCATAATTGGAACTTATATTGGCGCCAGCTGGAATATTGAGGGTTCCCGTTAGGGAAGAAGCATTGAGCGCGGTTCCTATAAAGCTAAAGGTAGAAACGCCATCGTCAAATTCCACACAATGGCTACTCGACCAGGTGGTGCCCGTGCCTGTGATGCTTACAGCGAAGGAAGAGTTTTGCTCTCCTGAACTGGGTGAAGGGCTGACGGTAGGAGATGAAGTTACAGTAAAGCAATTCGTACAGGTTCCATCGCTGGCACCAGAGCAGGCTCCGCCATTGACATCGTAGACCGTAACATCGTATAAGGCACTGGCATTGGCACTAAAAGGAATGCTCAAAGTACCCGTGAGTTGTTGGCTGGCATTGGCCGTTCCCGTAAAGCTAAAGGTGGAAACGCCATCGTCAAATTCGACACAGTGGGTCGTTCCACTAGCCCAAGAAGTATTGGTACCCGTTACGGTAATCCCAAAGGCATCGCCTTGCGCCCCTGAATTGGGGGACAGTGACGAAATGACTGGAATGGCTGCCGTTACGGTAAAGCAATTCAAACAAGTTCCATCAGAGATTCCTGAACAGCTACCAGTATTCACATCATAAACCGTGATATCATAAAGAGAACTCACATTGGCCCCAACAGGAACATTAAGGGTGCCTGAAAGAGAAGAGGCATTGAGTGCAGTGCCTATAAAACTGAGGGTAGAAACCCCATCGGAAATCTCTACGCAATGACTACTTGACCAACTTGTACTTGTCCCCGTAACACTTACGCCAAAAGTCGTATTCTGTTGGCCAGAATTAGGGGTAATAGAAACAGTTTGAGCCAAACTTACTTGTACGGAAAGTATCAAGAAGAGGGTTAATAGCCAGTTGGGTCGGGTTCTGGTTTGCATTAATAATCAATTTTCCTTTAGGGGCTTAGAAAGTACCACAAATTTCTAGCCTAAATTTTGTCGCAACCACAGATATGAACACTAGAAGTTAAATATAGTTAAAAAAAATAATACTTCTTAGTTTTTTAGGGGCCTATTCGGGATTTTGGGCCATACCTTGTTGAATTTCCTTGAGGAAGATCGCTTTTTTTTCTGGATTGCCCGTGGTTTGATTGACCAAGTCTATAGCTTGTTGGTACTCTTGGAGTTGGAAGTAAGAGAAGGCCATATTAAACATGCCTTCCTCAAATTTAGGATTGATGGAAAGGGCTTTTTCGTAGAGTTCGATGGCTTTTTCGTATTCGGCCAATTGGACGAGTGTACTGGCGTAATTATTCGCTACATTAAAATTGTAGGGATTGATCTCATAGGCTTCTGCAAAGGGGCCGCGGGCAGCCTGGTAGTTGCCTTCAAAATAATAGGCCAAGCCTTCATACCATTTGAAGGGGAGGACCATTGGATTGACATCGTACCAAATGGAGTGACCCTTCTGGGCTTGCTCGCGCATCAGCGGAGCGTTTTTCGTGATCATGCCAATGAGTACTTGTTCTGTGCAAAGATTGCCAATGGTGCGGTAGTAGCCAATGGGGATATTGACCAAGAGAAAAAGGCTGAGTATCATCGCCCAGGTGTTTTGTTGGGTGGGGGAGAGACTTAAGGAGGGACCTTTGTTTTGGAAATAGCTTAGGTTTTTAGCGGTACACATGGCGAGCAGCAGGGCGAGTAGGATTTGATGTTCTGGTCGTTCTTTTGGGAAATCGAAAAAGGAGATGATGAGATAACCTATCATGGTAGCGACCAAAACAATGCCTTCCTTTCGACTTTGTAAATTGCCATTTTTCATTTGGTGAATCACTGCTCCAAGGGCCCAGCCAAAGGTGGCCAAAAAGAGAATTAAACCCAATATGCCAACCTCTGCCAGTACTTCGATAAAATCGTTGTGAACTCGAGTAAATACTAAATCTTTTTCTTGTAGTCGGATTCCCCCTTCGATATTTTTACTGGGGAAAAAGACTTTCCAGTTGCCACTACCAAAGCCCTTGAAAGGGCGCTCTTTGATTAAGTCCAGGGTTTTGTACCAGACAAAAAGTCGCTCTGTTCCTGAAGCACTGCGCAGATAGGTGCTGGGGTTGAGGTTTTTTTGATAGCTCTTGCCCAAATGGGTATTGCTGATGAGCAAAAGACCAATCATTAGGGTGGCTAATCCAAAGGGTAGGATTCGGCCTAAGGCCAGTTTTCGCAATTGGGAATTAGACAGCAGGTAGTAGCTCAATCCAATCAATCCAAAAGCCACTGTGGCCAGATACACCGCTCGACTCCGCAGCAAGACCAGCAAAAGCAACTGACTACCAATTAGAACATAATAAACCATCTTACTCTTGGCGGATAGGGCAAAATAGACATTGAGGCAAAGCAGCATAAACAGATAGGAGGCTGCCAGATTTTTGTGACCAGAAAAGCTAATAACTTTATAAACGGACTTTCCCGCTAGGCCCTCTTCCAAATAGGTTTGAATAAACTGGTAGCTGGTGAGTACTACCACAAAAACACTCAGTGCCAACAATACTTTGGCCAGATGGTCCCAATATCGTTGTCCCTTGGCCAATATTTGCCGAAACAAGAAGTAGAATATCAACAACAAGAGGTATTTTTGCGTTGTGAATATGGCTTCGCCAAAATTTTTGGACCAGGCGACGGAAAGTAAGTTTAGTAGATAAAAGGCCAGTAGTGTAAAATCGAGTGCTTGGAGCTTAATTACCTTAGCTCTTGGAACTAGATACCACAAGCCAGCGGCTGAGAGAAAGGTCCAAAAAACAAAACGCCCAATGGTATACTCATCATAAAGCGGTGGGAGCTTGATGAGGTAAAGCAACAAAATGCTGGCAATCAAAAATAGGATAATGCGTTTTTCCGTCGGCATGGAGCAAGGGGCTTAAATTCCCAATAGGCTTAAATATACAGAAGAAAAAGATATATTCGATCAAAAGTCTTTGGCCAGTAGCTTTGAATACTTGGTTCTGAGCAGCCAAGTGTATTGGCTACCTGCTTAGTTGTCTTTAGACGATGAAAGACTACCGCTAATTTTTGTAATTTAGTACATACCCAGACGACTTCTAGAACATACTATTTGGTGCTAGTAACTTGTAATGAGTTACACATGCCCCTCTATTAACATTGAATCAGTTTAGTCATGCTTTTACTTTCCCAAAGACAAATCCTTGCACTATTCGTGCTTTTGATTACTGCTGTGACGAACGGCTTTGCACAGGATAATACGGCCAAGGCAGACAGTTTGCGAGCGGTGATCGCAAAAAGTGAAGGGCTTGAAAAAGGGGAGGCGCTGGAGGACCTTTTCTATCTTTATTTTCCCAGAGATATAGAAGCTTTTAGTCAAGTGGCGGAGGAACTAGAGGCACTAGCGGAAGCGGAGCAATCCAATGAAATTCTTTTGATTGCCTGGGAAGCGCAAAGTCGAGTTTATAATTACCAATCCAAATACGATTCTACCTTAGTCATCTCCCGAAAAGCGGTCGTTTTGGCTAAAAAGACCAATAGCGATCGGCTGCAAAGGTTTTATAATGACATTGGGATCTACCACGAAAAAATGGGGATGCTTGATAGTTCGGTCTACTACTACGAGCTAGCGCTGGCGCAAGCGAATGCAGGGCAAATGGCTTTAAACAATAACCTGGGAAGAATCTATCTGCGTCAACGCAATTATTTTAAAAGTCTGGAATTTTTGGCCGCAGCCATGAAAGAGGCAAAGGTGGAGGGTAATCTCAATGCTGAAGCTGTGATTGCTAATAATATTGGATTGGCGCATAGCCGTGTGGGTAATCCAGAAAAAGCAGAGGAGTATTATCTTCGTTCAGTGGAGCTCAAAGAGCAAATTGGTGATCAGCGTGGAAAACTATTTGCCCTCTCCAACTTGGTATATGATGAAGTAACAGGAAAAATCAATCCCGCTTACATAGAACAGGGGCTCAAAACAGCTCATGAAGTGGAAGACTCTGCACAATTGCGCACCTTCCAAACTCATCTGTCTGGGCTTTATAATGAGCGAGGGGAGTATCAAAAAGGGATTGATCAATTGTACCCTATTTATCTGCGGCTAAAAGACAATCCAAGCTATGAGTATCGAAGGGTACTCAATATACTCGTCCAATTATTCATCAATAAGGGCGAATTGGATAAAGCGGAAGAGATCGCCAAAGAGGGAATACGCTATGGAAAAGCCAATGACTCCATGGATGATCAACTGGCCTTACAAAGTAGATTATTAGAGGTCTACCAAGCAAGAAAAGACTATCAGCGGTATTTTGAATTAGCAGCTACTTACTATCCATTAAGAGATAGTATTGAGGAGCAGACCCGTATAGATCGCCTGGCCTATTTAGATGCTCAACTGGATCGAGAACAACAGGATAAAATCGAATTGCTCAACCTCACCATTGCCCAGAAGGAGACCAGCCGTTATTGGATAGGGGTCATTGCCGTATTGGTCGCTTTGATTCTTTCCTTGTTGTTGTATTTCCGAATCCGCCAAATCAGAAGCCAAAAAGCCACCATCACCAGAGAAAAAGAAAGTGCTCAAAAATTGGAGCAAATGAATGAAAAACTGCGGGGCATAGATCAGCTCAAGTCTCGACTGTATACCAATATTACCCATGAATTCCGCACGCCACTAACCGTAATTTTGGGCATGGCAGAACAACTGAAGGCCGAGCAAGCAAAGGATGCGGACCATGTGAAAAAACTACAGCTCATCAGGCGAAATGGGCATAATCTTTTGGATTTGATCAATCAGTTGCTTGATCTGTCCAAATTGGAAAGCAATGAACTAGGGATCAATTATATCCAAAACGATGTCGTTAAATACCTGCGCTATATCACAGAGAGTTTTCACTCCCTGGCCAATACGCGCAATGTGATGCTGGTGGTAGACAGTCGAGAAGCGACGATTATGATGGATTATGATGTGGAAAAACTGCGACAAATCCTTTCTAATCTCCTGTCCAATGCCATCAAATACACGCCTTCCACGGGTCTTGTGCTGGTCAATATTGATCAAAAAAAGAGGAAGGCACTGCATCATTTGCCTTTGGAGGAAGCGGAGGAGTATTTGATGATTGCGGTCAAGGACAGTGGACCTGGGATTCCCGCTGAGGACTTGGAGCGGATATTTGATCGCTTTTATCAGGTGGATGATGCGCTGGCGAGGACTGGAGGGACGGGGATTGGGCTGGCGCTTACACAGGAATTGGTCAAATTGCTGGGCGGGCATATTGCTGTGGATAGCGAATTGGGGGAGGGGAGTACCTTTACGATTTATCTGCCCATTCGCCGCGAGGCACCAATGGAAGAGGTGGTTACTGCTGAGCAAGCTAGCCCTGTGCTGGCCACGACTACGCTTACGAACAAGCGTTTTGGTAAGGCGGGGAATCAAGCAGATCGCCTGTTGATTGTAGAGGACAATCCTGATGTTGTTGCCTATTTGGCCTCTTGTCTGGAAAATCAGTACCAACTCGAATTTGCCTATAATGGGCGGGCGGGGATAGACAAGGCATTGGAAAGTGTGCCAGATATTATTGTTTCGGATGTGATGATGCCTGAGAAAGATGGTTTTGAGCTGTGTGATCATTTGAAAAATGATGAAAAAACCAGTCATGTTCCCATCGTTTTGCTAACTGCCAAAGCAGATGTTGAAAGTAGGATCAGCGGTTTGAAGCGGGGCGCAGATGCCTATTTGCGCAAGCCCTTTAATCGGGAAGAGCTATTGGTCACTTTGCAAAATCAACTAACCATTCGAAAGCAATTGCAGCAGCGCTATCAAACGCTAAATACTGATTCCAACGAAATAAATGCTGATGCAGTCAAGCCAGCACATCAGCTTGAAGATGCCTTTATCCAGAAATTGCGGGGTATTATAGAAGCACATCTCGACGATGTGGACTTTGGCATTCCCCAAATCTGTCGAGTCATCGGCATGAGTCGTTCCCAGCTGCACAATAAAATAAAAGCCCTAACGGGGCTATCTACCTCCATCTACATTCGCGAAATCCGTCTCCACAAAGCAAAAATACTATTGGATAAAGGGGAGATGAATGTATCAGAAGTGGCCTATGAGGTAGGATTTAAGGACCCAAGCTATTTTTCTCGCCTTTTTTCAGAAGCTTTTGGTTATCCTCCAAGTGAACATACAAATAATTGATAATCAATGCTTTGATGTTGTTTGTTTTTTCTTGATTATACAATAATACAAGTCTTATTTCCCCTGTCAAACAATATTCCAACCATTAAAAACAATAGTGAAAAGCGGCTATTGCTTTTGCCTGCATCTTTGTCTTGTCGATACGCAAAAACGACTTGACTAATAAAAGATATTTCGCATTAGAGGACAGCATTTTCGAGAAGTATGGGGTTAAAATGCCTCTTTTTGAGAGTGCTCTGTAGTATGGGAAGGGGCTGCCTAGTTAAGGTATGAGCTCAGAGAACGGGTAGCTCCTCCCATATTTTGACCTTTGAAACGACCCTTTATTTTCACTTATAAATTTTTAACCTCAACCATTATGAAAAAATCATCAGAAACCGTTGCCATCTCTTCTAATGGCATCAGTAAGAAAAGTAGACACGCGCAGCGTATTTCTCGTAAAAACCAACAGACGACTACCCGCAAGCAATTGCAGACCAATTTGCAGGATACAGATGTGACCGCTAATAAGGGCTATGATTTATTTTGCAGCATGAGCAACTCTGCCTTCCAGCTTTTTATTGGTGAGTTGTTGCCCGATAGTTTTGACATGCCTATTACTTTGGATAATGTAAAGACCAATTACAACATTGCCTTACTACCAATTACGAGTAAATCCGCCGCTCAGATCGTGGATGCCAGTAATAATGTATCCATCGCTGTTCCTTTTTCCGCTTCTCCAACGACCTCAGGTGTAGGTGCCGACAGTTTTACAGGAACCACCACACTAGAGTTTGACATCTCCAAGATGGTTTTGAATGGCTTTAGAAAGAGCAATATGTTGACTTTGGATGGAACTAGTGGAGGTTATGTATCTTCTACTAGCAATTCAACCAGCATCAGTACGGTGAATGGCTTTGCTTATGAGGCTTGGGTGAGATTGTCTTCAGGTATTACTGGTAGCCCTGTTATTTGTTCGCATAGTGGTAGTGATGGTCTTACTTGGTTAGCCTATAGTGTGGGTAATAAATTCTTGACTTTTAGGGCAGCGGGTAATCTCTTTTATTCGGAAAAGCTCGATAATCTGGAAGATGGCAACTGGCACCACGTAGCTGTTTCTATCTCTAATCGAGTAGGCAGCTTTTACGTAGATGGTGTTCTAAAGGGAACGACGACCAGTATTACGAGTAATAGCTATGCAGCTACTCAAATTGGCATTTCCAATACGGCTAGCGGATCAGTTTCCGCATTTGATGGAGACATCACGGATGTGCGTATGTGGAGTATTCCCCGCAGTCAGTCCGCTATTCAGCGCTACATGAATGTTGATATGCAGACGCTTGAATCCTATCCAAGTGGCTTATTCCAACTTTGGAAATTTAATGGAAATCAGAGCAAGCCAGTGAATCTGATCAATACCAATAATGTGGGTACAATACACGGTACGGCAGATGTTAATCAGCCTCCCTCCGCGGATAAACACTACATGGTCAACTGGCTAAGTACTTCAGATGTATTTCAAACGCCCTCTACGTAATTGCCTACAGGTAGCAAAGCCGTATTGATCTCATTCGTCAAGGCCGTATTAAAAGCCGTCACCAAATCAG
>JBCBDH010000190.1:0-9782 GCA_038529855.1 Bacteroidota bacterium
ACGAGGGAAAATTGGCGATTACTTAAAACAAATGGCACTTTCCGATTTCCATTATGAGGTGACCTATACCGCGGGATTTAAACATGGGCTTTCGCCAGTGGATTATGGACAAAAATTGATGGATAGTCAAATTGCCTTTATTCCTGAAGGCACTTACTCCCCTGTCAGTTTCCGATTTTTTGAAGCGGCGCGTTGTGGCAATGTAATGATTAGTTGTACCTTACCCAATACCTGGTATTATCGTCCTTTTCCAGGTATACAGCTGAGCACATGGGATCAACTCCCTGAAGTGCTGCCTGAGCTATTGGCTCGTCCTGAACGACTCCATCAGCTACACACGCAAACCCTGGCCTATTATCGACATTATCTAAGTCCACAAGTAACTGCCCGATATATGCTTCACGCCATCCGCCAAAAGCTGCCTCAAAAGACACAAGAAGAACCTTGGGGTAGAAAAAGTTATTTTCAAAAAGCTTCGACATGACCATTCAGCCCAGCGACTTGAGGCGATACAGCCAACAACTAACCCGCTCTTTTTCCAAAGGGCCTCTTCTCAAAGGCATAGGCGATATTGACCAGCCTGATGTGCTTGGCGAAAGGGTATTTGGCATCAGTGGTGCCCGAGTAGTATTTGCCAATTACCCATTGCTCCAGCACGATATTCCCATTTTGGCCACCCAAAGATTAGAAAAGAAATATCCAGGGCTTCGCCAGCTCTCTCCCCAAAAAAAGCGCGTCGCCCTACAGCAAAAAATAGATGAGTGGTTGATTGAGAATACCGCCTATATTTCCGAAAGACAGACCCAACAAAGCCTGGTCAATAGCCCCATTCCACTCAATGGCAGACAGATCATGGCCTGGCGCCCCCCTCGCTACGGTCGGGCGCTCGTCTTCTCCACCATCGTCACCCAAAATGCCCTCCATCACCCAGATGAAATCCCACTAAAAGAAAATCGCATTCTCGATGTCAAAGGCACGGGGGTCGCCCCTGATCAAACCCCATCGACAGATACCCACGGCAATGGCCTACTATCGCTCAGCGATGCCCTACTGGAATTTCTCAATCAACAGTTGATACAAGGGATCTTTCGCCATAGCGGCAGTGCTTTTGAAACCATTCCCATCTATGGCATTTTGGATTTGGGCTTTGATATTGTCGATAGCCTGGGGAGGAAGATGCCAGCGGGGATGATGATTCGACGGGCACATCAAAGACCCAAAAACTCTGGTGGGCTTGGGACTTATGGCTCTGATGAGCAGCATGTCCAATTAGCTGTTGAATTATTGCTGCGAAAATATGGCATCTCTTCAGTCAATAATATTTCGACGATCAAATTGTGGAAGGAAGAGGGCCACCTAAAAATCAGCTATGGACGACAAAAGGTCGACTTTTTTACAGAAGAGCAAATCGAAGAAATCCTGAGAGTAAGCAAATACCGCGATAGCGACGGTGTGCTGTCCTTTGACGGCGTCAACGTACAACACACCCGTGAAATCAAACGCGAGCCAGATCATACCCACCTTGTTGACTTTGGAACCTATCGCATTTGGCAGCGCTTTCGCAATCCCATTCTCAGCTTGGTGGCTGATAAATTGCTGCGTTGGGGAGGGAGCATTTGGCCGAGAGATCGACAATTTACCCAGCCTGATCCCAGGGTTTGTGTGCCTTTTGAATATTGGGGCGCTCCAGGCTCAATATGGGGCTATTCCAGAGAGAACGACTCCCATAGCAGCAAGCAAGACATTCTTTGCGATGCCCTTGCAAAGGAGTTTCGCGAAAATAAAATCAGCCGCTCCATGTTGATGGGCACTTTGCAGACTTATTTGGAAACAGCGACGAGTAAGTGGATAGATTGATCTGCTCCTACAAAAGGCGGATACGCATGGTGGCATCCGCCTTTTGACTCAGAGCAAGCACTTAAACTATCTGCCTCCTACTAATTTATCTTGTAATTCCTTCAATTCATCCCACATGCCCTTTGCTGCCAAACCGGCCTGTAAAGGCCAGGAAGTTGGATCAGCAAAACCAAAACGGCCACCTGATTTGGCCAGTAACTTTTTAAGGTGGCTAACTTCCGTTTCTGCCAGATGAGACCACTTGTGAATCTTGGCAGCCTTAAGTATTTCTTCAATCTTAGGGCCAATACCTTCGATCTTTTTCAAATCATCATGTAAGCTATGTGGAGCTTCTTCCGCACTTGGCGCGACCTCAGCAGCCGTAAAGACTTCCACATGGGTGCCCAAGACCTCTACTTCAGCATTGGTGTGATAGGCTTCCGCACTAGCGCCAGCGAAAAGCTCGACATGGGCATCTGTGAAGACTTCGGATTCCGCACCTGCGGTGATGGCTGTTTCTGCCGTGGGGAAGATTTCAACATGGGTCGTATCTAACAATTCAGATTCCGCACCACTGACCAGGGCGACTTCAGCAGCTTGGAAAACTTCAGCTTGGGGAGCGGGAGCGACTTCAGCGGCCGTGAAGACTTCCACATGGGTACCCAAGACCTCTACTTCTGCATTGGTGTGATAGGCTTCTGCACTAGCACCTGCGAAAAGTTCAACGTGGGCATCTGTGAAGACTTCAGCATGCGAACCAGCGGTGATGGCTGTTTCTGCCGTGGGGAAAATTTCGACATGGGTCGTATCTAGTAATTCAGATTCTGCGCCGCTGACCAGGGCGACTTCAGCAGCTTGGAAAACTTCAGCTTGGGGAGCGGGAGCGACTTCAGCGGCCGTGAAGATTTCCACGTGCGTACCCAAGACTTCAACTTCTGCATTGGTGTGAAAGGCTTCCGCGCTAGCACCTGCAAAGACCTCTACTTCTGCACCAGTAAAAAGCTCTGCACCAGTAGTAGTCATCACTTCAGCTTGGGGAGCGGGAAAAATTTCGACATGGGTCGTATTTAATACTTCTGATTCCGCGCCATCAAAAAGGGCGACTTCAGCAGATTGGAATTGTTCAGCTTGTGCGAGTGGTGTAAATTCGGCAGCAGCCATTTCGGTCTCAGCAGCGGGGAAGATTTTGGATTCCGTAGCCGTATAAGCTTCCGCATGAGCAAAGACCTGGGATTCCGCATCAGCAAAGACTGCAGATTCGGCATCACCAAAAAATTCAGCCATCACAGCGGCATGAGATTCAGCACTTCCAACGACTTGACTCAAATGATCGACATGAGTTTCAGCTGAACCTACGAGCTGATGGATACCAGAAATGTGTTTTTCCGCACCAGTGACTGCTTGTGCAAGCTGTTGTACATGATCTTCAGCGGCACCCACCAAGGTGTGTAATCCCGCCACGTGAGCTTCAGCAGAGGTGACAAAATCTTCTGCATTAAAAACGAGTTGTTCGGCTCCTGTATCAGACATTAAGGAGACGTTGGCTTCGGCAGTGCTAATGAAACTTTCCGCCGCAGCCATGAGGCCGTGCGTCCGAGCCAAGTGTTCTTCTACAGAGCCCAGAGCTTGTTCAGCGCCAGGTTGTATAGGTTGTTCAGCTTTTGCCATAATTGGATTGTTTTTAAGGGTTAAAAAAGTATATTTTCACTGGTCCATTAGAGGTGCCAGCGTCGTATGAGTTATGGAATAAGAACCTTGATAGAAAAGAGATAAAATTCGGTCTAAGAAAGATATAAATATAATGAAAAATATTGATATTATAGAACTAATACGAAGGGGAATGGCGAAATAATGGTAGTATCCAATAAAGAGCAACCGAAGCCCCAAAATGGAGCGACGATTGTTCTTTGGCTTCCTCTTGCGAATAGAGGCAAAGGGAGATAGCGGCTAGGTTTTCAGGATGGGGAAACGACTTACCAACTGCGAAGCTTATCTGTCGATTCTCGAAATACCTCCCTTTCTTTATCGTAATAGATGATCATGGTTTTGTCTCCAATGCTGTCTTTTTGGTAGAGGACTTTATCAAAGAAATTTTGTTGTCGAGGTTCTTTTTTGTCAGTGCGCGTGTCAATGCGAAAGCGAACCGTAAAATCGAGATGGCGATAAATGGGTTTGACAGATAGAATTTTTCCAGGGTGGTAAATGTTCTGGCTGCTTCGTGCGGTTTTGCTGATGGGTTTGGTGCGAATTTCTTCCAAAATGAGCTGTCCCTCATCATAAAGAAAAGTGAATTCAATGAGTGGATTCTTTTTATTTCTGGAAAAGAGCTTGCTTTTGGGAAAGGATTTTTCCAGCTTCATACGCACCAGGGTATCCTGCTGATTATCTGCTCTAAGTCGCAATTCCGTGTAGTAATAGCCTCTGAGGGAATAGCGATAATTATTTCTTAAAAAATCAATCTCGTATTCCAGATAATAGTAGTCAGAATAGGTAGTCGTATCCTCTTCTTCAAAAGTTGCATCCAGGCTAATCTCAAATCCATCATCTGCATAATTGGTGTAATAGATCACGCGACAACCATCGACAAAGGCGAAGTAAGCGTATTGGGAAATCTCCTTTCGTCCATTTTCATCCCTGGGTACAGAGTCGCAGTAGTTGAGCCAATTGACCTCATCAATACCAACGATCTTTGTATCATTGCACATTTCAAAAAGATAAATGCCCTCATTGAATTTGGATAAAAAACTATTGTCCAGGTCTTTAGGATGGCTAAAATAAGTCCCAAAGTCCTTCCCTTTAAATTCGTATTTGCTGACGCTGCAAGCACTGACTAAAACAATAAGTCCAAGGATTCCCCAATATTTGATATCAGTATGCATAAGTCCATCAAAGTTTAAAGCGGGTGTAAAAATTTCTTCCTGCCCCAATCAAGGTTCTCTGACGAGCATAGGAATAGTGAAGCGGATAGCCTTTCTTGAGATGGATCAAGTCTTGAATATCGTTTTTATACTGGCCCAGCAGACGCAGTTGGACCTCCCATCCCGAGCTGTGTTTGGCACTAAAGGACATTTGGCTTCTGTTAAAGAAGTTGTCCATTTGTTTATTGGACGGAACATAGGACATGGATAGGTAATTAGAAATGATGTAGGCATCCTGCACATCCCCCGTGAAGCGTTCAAAGCTAAAAAACTGCAAACGCCATTCAAAGGCTTCGCCCTGCTCCTTAAATACCCTGTCTGCCAATCGTTCCACATTCAATACTCCATAGCCCCCACCTGTCCACCAGCGATCAAAGCCGTCCCCCAATCCCAAGACCTCAAAGGGGGTAGCATCATTGTAGTAACCCACCTGCACCATTTTCCAAAAGTTGAGGCCAATGGAGCCGACCGTCTGATTTCGGCCATGATTATTGGCGATAAAATTGGAGGCCAGGGTCAGCGACCAGTGGAGGTCATGCTCAATGGGAGTGACGGTCATATTGTTGAAAGTGCGAACTTCAGTGAGCATTTCAGAATTGCCTTCCTTGATCCCTGTTGTCAATGCAAAGGAGTTGATCAAGTCCATTTGTACTTTAGCAAAAACGGGTAACATATTATTACCCAAACCATTATAATAAGTATTAAAGGTGAGTTGATAAGATGGAATAAGTCGAAAAGGACTGCTAGCTTCTCCAAAATAAAAGCTCTTACTGGCACCAAGAGCCACGCTTAGCGTATAGACAGAGGTCATTTTTCTATTCCAAAAATAGGCGAGTTTGATCCCTGCGCTTAAGCGCACCTTTTCTGGATCGCCTGGATTATTGGAGCTACTTTTCCCTAGCATCTGGGGATGGCGAGCCAAAGAATTATGCTGTAAGAGCATAAAAAGGCTCAAAAGAAAGACAAAGCGGTACATCTAATTTGAGTTGTTTATTCCATTTCCTGATCTACGCTAAGAAGTGGCACCATGTATTGGAATATCCATTTTTTGGCAGATCGGTCTATTGTTTTTATCCTTTGAGCAAGCTTTTTGTTACCAAAATGTTAAGCAAAATTCATTCGCCTCTTTTTTTGTCATTGAGATTAGGGGGATCAAAAATTGGATCGTTAAGTACATTGAAAGGTCCCCAAATTTTTCGACCACATACTGGCCAAAGCCCATTATTTACGATCTCATTTTTGCCCGTTTTTTCTAAAAAAAACCTATGCCATGTTGAACAATCAAGTTTTTAATTGGAGCTTATTTATCCTCTTTTGTGCTTTAGTCCCCATCTCTTGTGTTAGAGAGTCTTCTGATTCTGTTGATCAGGATAAGATTTATGTAGAACACGAACTCTTCTACAATGCCAATGAAGATAAGACCTATGCACGTGCCACCTTCCGATTTAGTAATATCACGGGAACAAAACTGGAATTAGCTGATCCCAGTACCATTTCTTTTAATGGGGATGCCCTCTCTTGGCAAGGCGTCTTGGCTTACTATGAAAATGATTATGCTGGTTTTGTCGATAGCGGAACTTTTAGCTGGACCGACACTGAGGGCAATTCCTTTAGCAATACCATTAGTATTAATCCCATTGCCTACCCTAGCCTTCCAGATACCTTGCGTCGCGACGGCGCTTTTGATCTCATTTGGGATGGAGCGCCACTAGGTGCCAGGGAAAATGTAACCGTCACTGTCAATGGCAAAAATGAAGGCGATCTGCAAATCTTTTTCACCGACCAAACCAATGCCAATAACATCATATTGGACAAAGATAAACTGGAGCAACTCGGCCAGGGTGAAGGAACTATTTTTATGGATCGCCGACTACTTCCCGAGGTAGGGGAAGCCACTAGTGCTGGAGCAATCCTCACTGGTCGCTATCGCCCTGAGAATGCAGTAATCATTGTTGAATAGTCATCTCTAAACGCTTTATAAGTATAGGGCTTACTTGTACGGGTAGCCCAACACACAGACGCAGAGGGTGCCAGGGCTTATTTTGTTTGCCTTCTGGCACTCTGCCTTTTCCCACTTTTCCTATTTTCAGGTTGTTTTTAGGCAAGCGGCAAGGAATCTTTAAAGTTCTTCACTATCTTGCCCTTAATTTGACCATCTAAACAACCTCCTATGCGAATCACCTATCTTCTTTTTGTCTTAGCACTTGTCTTTCATGCTTGTTCATCTGGTGGCGAAACCAGTCAGACAGCTAAGGAAGAAACAACAGAAGAAATGCCTGCTGAAGCTACGGCTAATCAATATACCGTTACGCCTTTTAGCCCTTCTCAAGCCTATCCTGACGCCACGCTTGGCGGTATGAGCTATGAAAATGGCCAATTCAAGTTTGACGTAAGCGGAACGGATTACAAACTGGGCGATCAAACACCTGATGCAGAACAAAAAATGTGTGCGAACTCTGGCAAAGGACAACACATCCACCTCATTGTCGATAACCAGCCCTATGCCGCCCGTTATACGGCTGAATTTGATGATTACCAAATGGAAGATGGCGAGCATCACGTTTTGGCTTTTCTATCTCGCTCTTACCACGAGAGCATTAAGACCGAAAAGGCTTACTTGGCTCAGAAAGTAACGAGTAAGGACAAATCCGTCACAGCAGCGGAGGACATCACTGGCCCTATGCTTTTTTACAGTCGTCCAAAAGGAACTTATGTGGGGAAAAAAGATACCGAGAAAGTCATGCTTGATTTCTACCTAGCGAATGCCAGTTTAGGTAGTGATTACAGTGTAAAAGCAGAAATCAATGGAGAAGTCCACAACATCGACAAATGGCAACCCTATTATGTGGAAGGACTTCCTATGGGAAATAATACAATTAAATTGACGCTCCTCGATAAAGACGGACAGGTGGCTGATGTACCCCTAAATCCCGTTGAGCGGACCTTTGAGCTAAAGGCCGACGAAGTGGAGCAATAAACCTGGCTTAACAACACTCGAAGCTAATGACCCCATTCTTAACCCACTAAGCACCGAATAGTCCTTATTTGGTGCTTAGTGTTTGTAGGCCTTCCTCAAAGGTCTCAGAATACCGCAATTGGCCCTCTTCATCATACAAATGGAGAAAATCGACAAAACCCGTTCCCGAAAAGGAATAAATCACCCCCACCAAATCCCCAAAATCCTCGCTGTACTCGGATTGAATAACCAATTGCTTATTTAGCCAAAGCCCTGCCTTTCGATTTTCTACCCGAAAGTTCAAGTCCTGCCATTCATAAACGGCACAACCCAAACCGCGCAAATCCGTATCCTCCCCATCAAAAGATGCTCCCCCAATATACAAACCCACATTCCCCTCACAGCCCTTATTGATCAGCTCCAGATCAAATATGTTTTTTTCAAAAACCAACATCAAATCAATCAACGGACAAACAAGCGGCCCTATACTATCGCAACGCAATCGAGTCGTCAAACTAAAGCTTCCATCCCGAATCCCTGGAAAACGCTGAATATTGGCATAGCGTACATCATAAATTTGGTCAATATCAATATTGGCCTTTTCTAAAACCTCTTTTTTCAAACCAAAAACCCCATCGTGAGTGTAAGAAGGCTCATTAAAATAGATGGGAATACGATCCAGTCTATTATAGCGCAAATAGGGCATCCAACCATCGCTCTGGATAAATACATCAGCTCTGGCAATCACCTCCTCATTGGCGATTAGACGGGCTTTGTGGTAGCTAGGCGTGTAGTAGGTTCCAGATAGGACCCCCTGGCCTGGCGCAATGGCCATACGGTTTCGCTCATTCCAGGACAACTGAATACAAAAACTATCCGCTTTGACCGCAGATACATCGTAGTCAAAAGAAACGGTGTTGGGAACCCCTTGCGTTCGGGTCGTGCTTGCAGAGAATTGGATGGGGCCTTTGATTTGGGGTTTGGCGGGGTGATTGGAGGCGCTGGGGAGGAGGAGGAAGGTGGCCAGGATGAGTAAGGGAATGAGCAGTAGCCAAAGCCAATTGGGGGCATATCGCTTTTGGGGAGGCACTGGTGGAGGCAGTTGGCTGGCCTCTACTTGCTGTCTGTAGGTCTGCCAGTCTCGATGTCCAAGCAGGGCGACGAGGGCGTCCAGCGTAGTGGGATGTGGCATATGGACAAAATCCTCTTTCCAGATTCTTTTGATTGTGGATAGACTCAGATTCACGCCAGATTTTTCTTCTACCATCTTAGCGATGTATTCGAAATGCCGCCGCTTAAGCCCTTCTTGTTCCCGATCTAATAAGAGTTGTTGTTCGATCTCCAATAAACAAGACCGAAGATATTCCCTTTCTGACAACATAATTAAGTAACTGATTATCAATAAACTAAATTAGGCTCATCTCCTGATTTAAAAATGACCCACAAATGAACTGGATTTACCTCGCTTTAAAATTGGCAGCCCGTTCCGTGTCCTTGTAAATTACATTTATTTATTCACAAAAAGTGCTCATCACAAACTATGCAAATGTTAAATCCTTTCTCAAAAATATTCTTGATCCTTATTTTACTGGCCTTTATTCCCATGCAAACACGGGCCAAGGAGGCCGTTACCCCCCCCCAACAATTTCCTTTCAGTGGAAAAGATTGGACCATAAACGGACCTTATGTCATAGAGACTTACCAAGGAAAAAATGGCTTGTTTGCCCGAGGAAATGTCCAAGCCTCGCTAAAAAAAGCTCAATACAAAAATATGATTATTGAGTTTGATATGATCATGGAAAAGAACCGTGGATTTCCTGGGGTACAGTTTCGAATGCAGGATGACGAAAATTATGAGGAAGTCTATTTTCGCCCTCATCAATCTGGTCTTCCAGATGCGATCCAATATACCCCAGTGTTTAATGAACTAAGCGCCTGGCAACTTTATCATGGCGAAAACCACAGTACCTCCATTCACTATCGTCACGGCGAATGGACCCATATCAAACTGGCCATTTTTGAAGAAAGAATGGAAGTCTTTGTCGATGATATGGAAAACCCTTCTCTTTATG
>JBCBDH010000191.1:0-9768 GCA_038529855.1 Bacteroidota bacterium
CCGCCGTTGCACTTGCCGTCAGAGCCCTTAAAAATCGACTGGTCAAAAAGATCATTCTGACCCGCCCCGCTGTAGAGGCAGGAGAGAATCTCGGTTTTTTGCCTGGCGACCTCAAAGACAAAGTCGATCCCTACTTGCGTCCACTATACGATTCCCTTGACGATATGCTACCGCTGGAAAAGCTCAATTACTTTATGACCAATCGCGTCATCGAAGTAGCGCCCCTGGCTTTTATGCGTGGCCGTACTCTGGACAATGCCTTCATCATTTTGGATGAAGCGCAAAATGCGACTTCTACACAAATTAAGATGTTTCTCACTCGATTGGGACCATCAGCCAAATGTATCATCACTGGTGATCTTTCTCAGATTGATTTGCCCTACAACCAAAAATCAGGACTGCGCCGCGCCATTGACATCCTGAGTGGTCTGAAAGGGATAGCCCAAATTTATCTGACGGCAGAAGATGTGGTTCGCCACCGTTTGGTCAAAGAAATTATCAAAGCTTACGATCGTTCTGATCAGGAACGCCAAAGACGTCGGGAAGTAGAAAAAGGACAAGCCCCTTCTGCTAACGGCCATTCCAATTCAAGGCGATCGACTAAAGCAAAAGACGAAGAGGAGGAATAAACCGTGGTTTATCAAATTCAAAAAGACAACAAGGCATTGCAAGGAACCATTCACTTGGACGGTTCGAAGAGCATCAGCAATCGCGTATTGATTATGCAAGCCCTTGGTCAGGTCGAATTTGATATTCAACACCTCTCCACTTCTAACGATACCCGTACCCTGCAAAAACTCCTGTCTTCCTGGCAAGAAGACAAAGCACTAGATACTGGTGCCGCAGGAACGACGTTTCGATTTATGACCGCTTTTTTGGCCCTACAAGCTGGCAGTCAAGTATTGACGGGCTCAGAGCGGATGAAAAAACGCCCTATTGGGATATTGGTCGATGCCCTTAGGCAGTTGGGGGCACAGATCGAATACCTAGAGCAGGAAAATTATCCCCCATTGCAGATTCACGGTTTTCAAGCCAATGGGAACAAGCATTTGCGCATCTCCGCTCACATCAGTAGCCAATTTATTTCTGCCCTTTTGATGATCGCCCCTACCCTTCCTGATGGTTTACATCTGGAATTGGAAGGCACCATAGTCTCTCGTCCCTACATCGAGATGACCCTGGCTATCATGGCTTATTTTGGTATTACACATCGCTGGGTGGGCAATAGTATCTACATTGATGCACAGTCCTATCAAGCTCAGGACTTTCGCGTAGAGGCGGATTGGTCAGCTGCTTCCTACTATTATGCGATGGCTGCTTTATCTCCCAAGCCCAATTTGCAACTCAACGGTTTGTTTGAAAAGAGTTTACAAGGGGATGCCGTATTGAGTCAGATGATGGGGGCTTTTGGTTTACAATCGCAGTTTAATGAGCAGGGAGTCCACATTCAGCGATCCAAAGCGGCAGAAGCAAAGTTTGATTGGGATTTTATTCGCTGCCCAGACATTGCGCAGAGCCTGGCCGTGGTTTGTGCGGGATTAGGTGTAAAAGGACTGTTCACGGGGCTGGACACCTTGAGCATCAAAGAAACCGACCGCATCGCTGCACTCCAAAACGAACTGGCCAAAGTAGGGGTACAGTTCCATTCTATTGATCCCCCCGCCGATAAGGTGAGCGAGCGGGATTATTATGCCCTAAGTGGACAAGCCAGAGTAGCTGATCCACAATTTCCAACCTATGAAGACCATCGAATGGCGATGGCCTTTGCCCCTTTGGCCCTTCTGGGAACCATTCAAATAGAAGATCCCATGGTTGTGGCCAAATCCTATCCTCAATTTTGGGAGGATATTCAACAGCTCGGATTTGTTGTCCAAGAGCTGAATTAATGAACTTCTAAATTACTTATCATGCAACAGCATAAAACTACGCTAAATATTCGCGATCTCAATGTAATGACCTCTCCCGAATTAATAGATATTGCCAAAAGCTATAGTATCCAGCGCACAGAAAGTATGATCCGTCAGGAACTTATTTTTGCTATTCTCGACCGACAAGCAGAATACAAAGCGGGGCTCCCCTCCAATTCCAGATCGCCAAACAAAGAAGGCCAGCCAAGAAAAAATACCTCGCAGAGAAAAAATAATGCACCCAAGAAAAAGGCGGCACAAAATACCGCTAGCAAATCTCAGCCTAAGGCCAAAACTAGTAATAATAAGCCTAATAAGAATAATAAACCGGCTAATAGCAAGCAAGTCGCCAAGCCCAATAACAGACGCAGAAAACCCAATAATAAACGAGGCAATAAAAGTAATCCGTCACAGCCGCAGCAAAAGAACGGATAGACTGTCTACCAAATAATTTTATACGGATTTATTGGGCATTCTTGATCTTTGCCTCAATTCGACTGGTCGAGTAGCCTTCGATAAAAGCTAGGCTTTCGACCCTACCGCCCTGCCCAATGACAATATCACTTCCCACGATTTGATCAACCGTCCAATCGCCTCCTTTGACAAGCACATGGGGTTGAATCTTTTGAATCAGTTCTAGTGGGGTGTCTTGCTCAAAGGTAACTACCGCATCGACCATTTCCAGGGCAGCCAATTGGTACAACCGCGTTTTTTCATCATTGATGGGGCGGTGAGCGCCTTTTAGGCGGCGAACGGAGGCTGCTGAGTTCATCCCAATAATCAAACAGTCCCCCAATTCGCGAGCTTGGGCTAGGTAGTGAATATGGCCATAGTGTAAGAGATCAAAACAACCGTTGGTAAATACAATCGTTTTACCCTGCTTTTTCCAGTGCTCGACTGTTTGCTGGATTTGCTCCCAATCTTTGATCTTAGCTTGCAGGCGATTCAACACGGACTTGGGGTTTTGTTAGGTGAGCGGGTTCATAAGCGCGATTAATGATGGGCAGTAGGACTAGAGATAAAATACCCAGGATCACATTACAACCAATCTGAACAGAGAAAAATAAGATATTGGCAAAGGAAAAAGCATCATCTCCGCCAATATTGTATAAGGCCAGGGCTTCTACGACCAAAAAATGATAGGGTCCCAAGCCACCAGGTGAGGGTATCACAATGCCAAAGGCGCCAAAAACAAAGACCATCAAACCAGCAACAGGGCCAAGAGCCGCAGTTGGGGCAAAGGCAAAAAAGCTGAGGTAGGTCATCAGAAAATACATGACCCAGATATTGACCGTATGGAATAAAAAGAGCCAGGGGCGCTCCAATTGCCCAATCGTTTGCAATCCCTCTTTAAAACCAAGGAGAATGGCTCTGATTTTCTGAACCAGCGTCCATTGCATCAAGGTTTTGCGGAAGTAGTAGATCAATCCCAAACCCAAAAGCATAGACCCAAAGAAAAAAGGAAGTACAAAAGACAAGGTAGCCCCCATATTCCCCATAAACTTCGTTAAATAGCCACTCAGGTAATTCCACAAACGATCGAATTCCAAGATGAAGGCCAGGCCAATCACAACCAGCAGACTCAAGACGTCCATCATTCGAGACACCACAATGGTTCCCATGACCTTCTCTGGCGCCATCTTCTCGTATTGAGCGATCATACCCGCCCTAATCACCTCTCCTACCCTAGGCAAGCCCAGATTGGCAAAATAACCAATAATAACGGTAAAAAAAGCATTGATCAGGCGAGGGCGATAGCCCAAAGGGTGCATAAGCATAAGCCATCTGGCCGCCCGACTATAATTGCTGATGGTAAAGGCTAGAAGCACCATAAAAATCCAGAAATACTGAACACTTCTGAAGTCGGAGATAATCTTTTCTACCAGATTGCAGTCCGCTGCTGGTATATTGTCAATGATGCACTGTTCTTGATAGGCGGCAGCTTGTTTGGTGTACACCAAATAAAAGATACCCAATCCCACACCAAGGAATAGACTGAACTTTAAAAAGTTAATCAGGTAATTTTTCAAGAAATCTACTTTACTGAACGAACGACTAGGCTGTTTAAATCAACTAGCCCTCATAATGAAACGGGCATAAAGATAGGCCAATTCTGAGGATTCCACAAGCAGGGAAGTGGAGCTAAGACTTAAATATTTGAGAAGGGCTACTCGGGCAATCGGTTATTTTCGTCAGGAAAAATAGCAATAGGCTTAAAATTCTTGGCTTCTTCGATATCCATATAGCCATAGGATATAATAATGACAATATCTCCGACCGCTACCATTCTGGCTGCCGCGCCGTTGAGACAGATCACTCCCGAACCACGTTCCCCTTTGATTACATAGGTCTCCAATCGGGCACCATTATTATTATTGACGATTTGAACCCGCTCTCCTTCAAGGAGATTAGCTGCATCCATGAGGTCTTCATCAATCGTGATGCTACCGACATAGTTGAGATCGGCTTGCGTCACTGTAGCCCGATGTATCTTTGATTTGAATCGTTGTATCATCATAGCTTGGCAAAAATACAAAATTTTGTGAACAAGGAGTAAACAAATATGTAAAACAAACAAATAAGCAGAAAATAAGCGTTTTCCCGAATATTATAACATAAATCTTTAATATATTCGTTATAAAGCACTACTAAATAAATGCTTCTCAAAGCCTATTTGTTCGGCTTAAGCCCGCTTTTGCCCCTTGCTTCAAAATCATATTATCAATTAATCTTACCTCTCCAGCCCAAGCAGCCAAACAGGCTACGACATAATCGCTATCCTCAAATTGCTCGATCTTATTCAAGTGGATGCCATCTACAATATCGAAATACTCCGGCCGAAAGCCTGCTTCGCTGAGCAATTCCATCGCTTTTTGGCTGATTTGAGCTGGGCGGTATTTATCCAGGGTTTCCTTAGCCCACAATAAACTCTGATGAATTTTGGGGCCTATGGCTCGCATCTGAGGGCTAAGTCGACGGTTTCGGGAACTCATCGCCAAGCCATCGGCCTCTCTAATGATGGGACAGGCTACCAACTGGGTGGGTAAGTCCAGGATTTTGATCATATATCGGATAATACTCAATTGCTGAAAATCTTTTTGTCCCATATACAAACGTTGAGCCTGTACAATATCCAGTAATCTTTTTACGACTTGTGCAACTCCTTCAAAGTGTCCAGGTCGGAATACGCCTTCCATTTGTTGATCAAGATGACTAAAATCCACATTTACGATAGTATCCAGGTCGGGAGGATAAATCTCATCTGGGCCGGGCATAAATACTACGTCCGTACCGATTGACGTTAATAATTTGATGTCCGCTGCACTCGTACGGGGGTATTTTTCTAGATCGGAAGCTTCATTGAACTGGGTCGGATTGACAAAGATACTACAGACCGTACATTCGTTTTCCAATTTGGATTGTCGGATCAGCGATAAATGACCCTCGTGTAATGCTCCCATTGTGGGAACAAAACCAATTCGGTGGCCTTCCCTGCGGCGGCGGTTCAGAAAATGTTGTAAGTCAAGGACTTTTTTGAAACTATGCATCTGTTAAGGGCTTCACAAACAAAGTAGAACAAAAGGCCAAATATAGACGTTTTTATCAACAAGCTATTAACCGGATCACTATCAATAATTACCGAGAAGTCCTATTTTTTTACTAAATTTGCAAACCAGTTCATTGAAGGATTGTATTCTGTTTTTATCGTTTAATTTAATATGTGTATATGGATAAGAAGAAAGTCCTGATAGTTACGCAGGAAATGCAACCTTACACGGCACTCTCTGAGATTTCTGAAATCGCGCGTCGACTGCCTCAATATATTCAGGAACAAGGAATGGAAATTAGAGTGTTGATGCCCAGATATGGAACCATAAACGAGCGCCGCCATAGATTGCACGAAGTAGTCCGGCTCTCCGGAATGAATATAATTGTGGACGATGACGATTTTCCTTTAATTATAAAAGTGGCTTCTCTACCAGGAGCCCGCATGCAAGTCTATTTTTTAGATAATGAAGATTTCTTCAAACGGAAGTCCGTCTTTGAAGATGCTGAAGGTAAGCCCTTTGAAGACAATGCGGACCGAATGGTCTTTTTCTGTAAAGGAGTTATCGAAACGGTCAAAAAATTTGGATGGGCACCAGATATCGTCCACTGTCATGGTTGGATGACCAGTCTGATTCCGCTCTATCTAAAGACCGCCTACAAGACCGAGCCTTTATTCCAGCATTCTAAGGTCGTTTATTCTGTTTACCAAAGTACTTTGGAAACGCCTTTTTCAGAAACTTTTGTAGATAAAGCGACGATCAATAACCTCGGCCCTGAGGATTTGGTCGCTTATAAAGATGATGAGAATAATGGGAATGTAGCGCTTCATCAAGGAGCTACCGCCTTTGCAGATGCTGCTATTCAGGGTAGTGAAACAATTGAAGAAGCCACTTTGGAAAAAATCAAAGCAGCAGAAAAGCCTCTGCTAGATTTTAAAAGTCCAGAAGAATACCTAGCTGCTTATATGGAGTTTTACCACTCTTTATTAGAGCAAGAAGTACAATAAAAAACCACTTACCGGGTTTGATAAATGGCAAAAGTAGTTTCCGCAGATGCGAAGCCGCTTTTGCCATTTTGTATGATAATGACTTGCCTGTTGAGAGATACAGGCGACGAACAGACCAGTTTTAAACAACGCAGTATAATCCTTGCCTGAAATATTCGTTTTCTGAGAAAATCACAATTTGCGTTTAGCATGAAAATACTTCCCTTAGCGCATATAGCGCTAACAGCCTGTCTATTAATTGGACTAGGATGCAGTAGGCCCACTCCCGTTGGTTCTGAATTACTCGATGAAGACCGCGCCGATGTTCGCTTTGTCGATACGCTTCAATTGATCGCGAAGACTATCGCGGAGGACTCTGTACAGACTTATGATCCAGATATTACCAATCAGCTTTCCAACTATCTGTGTGGCGATTTTCAAGATCCGATTTTTGGGCCAGTTCAGGCGGGGTGCTACATCCAATTTCGCCTCTCCAGCACCAGTGTTCCCGACTTTGAGGGCGCTGTACTCGACTCGGTTTTGCTCAATCTCGCCTATGATAGTACGACCTTCTACGGCAATGAAGAAGCCCTGCAAAGTGTAGAAATATATGAGGTAATTGAAACAATGGATACGGATGAGCCGTATTTCTCAAGTGATAGTTTCGTAATAGTCGAAGAAGTGTTGGGTGCGGTCTATGATTTTGTACCCAAGCCTAAGGACAATGTCTCTATCATCAACTTAAGTGGCGACACCGTCAGTTTGATTCCACAACTTAGAATTCCGCTTGACACAACATTTGGCAAAGAACTATTGGAATTAGACACGACATTTTTTGAATCCGGCGATAACTTTGTCCAGCATCTACAAGGTTTTTATGTCCGAGCAGCCAGGGAGAGTGATGGAATGATGGGCTTCAGACTGCCAACCACCTCCACCAATTTGACGCTGTACTATACCGTACAAGATACGGTTAGGCGCTCTTACTCCTTTGTCGTCACCGCGGAAAGTTTCAAAGGAACTCGATACGAACATGACTACAGTAACACCGAAATCGTCTTTGATGATACGGCGATAGGCGATAGCATACTGTATATCCAGGGCATGTCGGGTCCGAACATAGAGATCGAGATTCCATATGTGGATACTTATGACGACATTATTGTCAATAAAGCAGAGCTAGAGATTACGGTAGTGGATATCCCCGGAGATGATCCAGGTATTTTTACAGAACCTGATCAAATTCTGGTTACGGAATTTGGGGATGATGGAGAGTTGATCTTAATACAAGATGTTGTAGAAAGCCTTGCTGGTTTTCGGGGTTTTGCAGAAGAAGAAGAGGATGGCAATGGCGGAATGATCAGAAAATATCGCTTCAACCTATCTGCCCATTTTCAAGATATGGTGGATGGTACAGCAGATAAACAATTGGTATTGCGCGTATTGGTGAAACAGGAATCGGCTAACCGAACGATCCTTTATGGACCGGGACACAGCCAATTTCCGATGAAACTCAATCTCACCTTTACCAATTTAGAATAATTACATACACCACATTTTTATCAAAACACCCAATCACTTATGTGTGGAATTGTTGCCTATATCGGTAAAAAACAAGCTTATCCCTTCTTAATCAGTGGCCTCAAAAGATTGGAATACAGAGGTTATGACAGCGCTGGGGTTGCCATCTTGAATGGCGAAATGCACATTCACAAACGCAAAGGAAAGGTCCAGGACCTCATTGATTACGCCAAAAATAGAAAAACACATGGGACTACCGGCATGGGGCATACCCGCTGGGCGACCCACGGTAAGCCCGACAATATCAACGCCCACCCTCATACCTCCGGGAATAGTCGACTGGCCATTATCCATAATGGTATCATAGAGAATTATGCCCCGCTAAAGGAAGCTTTAATCAAGGAAGGTCATGTCTTTACCAGTCAAACGGATACAGAAGTCCTCATCCACCTCATTGAAGAAATTCAAAATCAGGAAAACCTTCCCATAGAGGAAGCCGTGAGAATTGCTTTGACCAAAGTCGTTGGTGCCTATGCCATCGTGATTATGGACAAAGAAGACCCTGGCAAACTCGTAGCCGCTCGCAAAGCTAGCCCACTAGTCATTGGTATTGGAGATGGCGAGTTTTTCCTCGCTTCGGATTCTACTCCACTAGCAGGACATACGCCCAATGTGGTTTTTCTCAATGATGAAGAAATAGCCGTAGTCACTCAAGAAGGGGAGCTACAAATCAAAACCATACACAACGAAATTCAAACGCCTTTTGTCCAAAAGCTAGATATGAAAATCGAACGCTTGGAGAAAGGAGAGTATGAGCACTTTATGCTCAAAGAGATACATGAGCAGCCCAAAACCATTTCTGATTGTATGCGCGGAAGGCTCAATGCAGCAGAGGGGTGGATTCGCGTAGGAGGCGTAGAGGACTGCTTTGAACGCATTAGCAATGCCAAACGCTTTATCGTAGCCGCTTGTGGTACCTCTTGGCATGCTGGCTTGGTAGCTGAATACCTATTCGAAGAACTGGCCCGTATTCCCGTTGAAGTAGAGTATGCTTCAGAACTGCGCTACCGCAATCCGATCATCAATAGAGACGATGTGGTCATTGCCTTGTCTCAGTCGGGAGAAACAGCGGATACACTGGCTGCATTGGAGACGGCCAAGAGTAAAGGAGCTTTGATTTATGGGGTTGTCAATGTAGTAGGATCTTCCATCGCAAGAATGACAGATGCAGGTTCTTATATTCATGCAGGGCCTGAAATTGGAGTAGCTTCCACCAAAGCCTTTACTAGTCAGGTTGCTTTACTGACCATGATGGCCATCTACTTGGGCTATAAAAGGGGAACTATTCCTCGATCTTACTATCTACAATTGCTAGAAGAGTTGGAAAATATCCCTAATAAAGTCGCTAAAGTATTGGAATCCAACTCAAAAATAGAGTATATTGCAAGTGAAATTAAAGATGCTCCAAACGCCCTCTATCTTGGGCGTGGCTACAACTTCCCTATCGCACTGGAAGGCGCACTCAAATTAAAAGAGATCTCTTACATCCATGCAGAAGGATATCCAGCTGCAGAAATGAAACATGGTCCCATTGCGCTCATCGATGAAAACATGCCCGTCATAGTCATCGCGACCAATAAAAGTGCTTACGAAAAAATTGCTAGCAATATTCAGGAAGTAAAAGCGAGAAAAGGCATTATCATCGCCATCGTAACAGAAGGTGATAAAGAAATCAGCTCGATGGCTGATTATACGATTGAGATACCAGATACAGACGAACCTCTTACACCACTCTTATCCGTTATC
>JBCBDH010000192.1:0-9759 GCA_038529855.1 Bacteroidota bacterium
TAGAATTGTATGAAGAAGAGGATTATGGGGACTATGGCGAAAATGGTAAAATGCCTGTTTGCTTTATTGGTTCTAATCATACCTCTGGTGGCAACTCAGGTAGTCCAGCCATTGATGCACATGGCAATCTGATTGGGCTCAATTTCGATCGAGTTTGGGAGGGAACGATGAGTGATATGAATTACGACCCTTCCATTTGTCGCAATATCATGGTGGACATCCGCTACGTCTTGTTTTTGATCGACAAATATGCAGATGCTGGACATTTGGTCAAGGAGATGACGCTGGTCCATCCCAAAGCCAAACCACAACGCGCTATCCTCGATAAAAAATCAGATAAGAAACTTGGCAAACCCAAGATTAAACAATCTGCTGAATACTAAACCCCAGACAATAAAGTCACTATATGAGCAGTTTGATATGCGTCGAAATGCTCATATGGTGGCTTCCACCTGATCTCGACAGCACCAACACTCCCCTTCTACCTTAAAAAAGCTTGTCGCAAAAGCTTTTGGTTTCCGATACTTTTATAGCCACGCGCTTTGTAATTTAATGAATTTCTCCTAAGTAGCACCTTGGGGGTATCACAACTGGCACCGCTCAAGCGCTTGATTTTATTTCCCCTTGGGGCAAGCACCAAGGAATTCTCTAGATTAACAGGCCATGATTTGTGCATTTCATTGGATTAGCTATATTTGCTCGGGCGTTCCCTCCCGCTAAAGGTTTAACCACTTATGAAAACAATCCTTTTTTTCATTGCATTGCTGATGAACACTTGGCTGATGGCATCTGGCCCTAATAATGATGCCGTCCTTTCCGTCCGTTTTTATGGAGAAGAAATCAATCTAAGTTATCAACCCGAACTGGCACAAGTCGCTAAGATATGCGCGAAAGATCGATGTATCAAAAAGTACTACGAGACGATGGAGGCCAGTGGACAATACCAATTGCTACTGGATGAATTGCTGCACTATAAAGAAAAATGGCAGCTCTCTGACTGGCTTTACTACGTCCTCATCCGCAAAACGGTCGAACAACTCTATCAAGGGGCGGATGTAGAAGAGGGCAAAGAAGAGATGCTCAATACCCTGGGCACCTGGTTTTACCTCACCAAATCAGGCTATGAAACCCGCCTGACCAATGTCTCCCTCAAAGCTCTTTTTCTCTATGTCCCTTCCAATGAGCTCGTTTATGGTACTTCCTATATGCGCGATCGCAAAAAGCGCTACTACAACCTGACGGCTCATTACCAAAAGGTCAACACCAAGGGCTTCGCCTTTCGCATGAATGAGTTTGAGCCCCTGAGAGATGGTCAGCCTTTTTCTTTTCGCACCCCTCATCTACCCAATTTAAGCCCGCAAATCGCCCATCGCGACATTGAGTTTAAGGTAGATGACGAATCCTATACCCTGCATTTGGAATTGGACAGCAATGCCTTGCAAATCATGCGACAGCACCCCACCATGCAACCCATGGATTATCTGGAAGTGCCTATCTCGCAGACGGCCAAGGCCTCCCTACTCCCCCAATTGCAAAAGCTCATTGAAGGAAAAAGTAATCAAGAGGCCGTAGAAATCCTCATCTCCTTCACCAGAAGAGCCTTTACCTATAAATGGGATTGGGATATCTACGACGATGACAAAGCCATGATTGCGGATGAATTGCTGTTTAGCGAATATTCTGACCATGAAGATCGCTGCGCTCTTTTCTACTTTTTGGTTAAAGAGCTGCTCGACCTCCCCATGATCATCGTCTCGCACTTTAATGACGATCTCACCATTGGCATAGAGCTGGATCAACCCGTTGGCAATGCCTTTATCTACAATGAACGCCGTTATACGATCTGTGACCCAACTACCCCTTGTAATTCCAAGCGTTTGGGAGATATTCCCTATGGTTTTAAGGAGGAGTATATCCAGGTGATTGGGGAATATGAGCCGCAGGAGGGGGAGTAGAAAGCAGCGTAAGTTTCTCCACATTTACGGGATAACAACAAAGGCGTATCGAGAGATACGCCTGAGTAGTTAAAATCATTTTAACTATAAAATTAAGATGGGTAGTTGTCTGGATTAGACTTCTACGCCCTTCAACATTTTATTCCAGTATAGGTATGGGAGGATGTGCTTTTTAAGCATCCATAATCTCCAATGCTCTTTGTCTGAATTAAAGACCAACATTCGCTTTAATTTGGGATCGGGGACAAAGTTTTTGTCGTAATCAAACTCCGCCAATACCATTTTGCCATATCCCGTCACCAAAGGACAGGAGGAATAGCCATCATAGGCTTTGTCGCCTATTCCTTTTTCTGCTACCATGCGCAAGACATTATCCACAACAACAGGGACTTGCTTGCGAATAGCTGCTCCCGTTTTGGCAGTTGGTAGTCCAACCACATCCCCAAGTCCAAAGATATTCTTGTATTGGGTATGCTGCATGGTTTCTTTGTGTACACTCATCCATCCAGCATCATTGGCAAGTACGGAGTTTTTTACAAAGTCAGGGGCCGTTTGTGGAGGGGCCAGGTGTATCATATCGTATTTGATACCAATTCTGTCTCCATCCTCTATCACCTCAATATTTTTGGGATTTTGTTCTCCAAAGTGAGGGGCTTTTTCATACCATGCGATATTATTCTTATTATCAATCTCTACCAATTTATGGCCAAGTCGTAGGTTGATGTCCTTTCGCTGGATCACTTTCATCAAGGTCTCCGCGATTGGTTTTATACCAAAGATGACGGTTCCTGGGGTGGCAAAAACAACCTTTGATTGATTCCTTACCCCTGATTTTCTGAAAGCATCATCTGCCAAGTACATAATCTTTTGGGGTGCGCCTCCACATTTGATGGGCGTAGTGGGTTGGGTAAATAATGCCGTCCCCCCTTTAAAATTTTTGATAACCTCCCAGGTATGGTTTGGATTGGTGTAATTACTGCATACCACTCCTCTATCTATGGCTTCTGGTAAACCCTTAATGAGGCTGGTATCTATCTTGATCCCAGGGGCGACTACAAGGAGGTCATAGGACAGTTGGCTTCCATCTGCCAGATCAATACTATTTTGCGTTGGATTAAAACCAGCCGCGTATTTTTTGATCCAGGTAACCCCTTTGGGCATGACAGAAGCCATGGAGCGTTTGGTCTTATTGTAATCATAAGCATTGGCCCCTACCAAAGTCCAGGCGGGTTGGTACCAATGGGTTTCAGAAGGTTCAAGTAAAGCAATATCCAGTTGACTATTTTTGTTTAGAAGCTGTGCAGCTACCATGATCCCTCCTGTCCCCCCTCCAATGATGATGATTTGGTGATGTTTCATTTTGATTAGATTTTAAAATGTTGAAGAATACTTAAAGTTAAGGATTGACCCAAACTCCCTGCGTAACATTTGTTACCAAAACCAAACATCCTATCACGAATAGAATGATATTCAAAATCTTTAATTAGAGGAATGGAGAAAATATAGAATTAATGCCTAGGAGATAGGCCATAGAGTAGCTAATCATCGTATTATAGAGGCTGTCTCCATCTTTTGAGACAGCCTCTATCCTGCTAAAGATTAAAGCATGGTGGTCGGACAAACATAATCAGACACTTCCAATTGATTGGCGTCCTTAATCGCCTTGAAACCACCCTTGACATCCACCAAATTGCGATAGCCTCTGGATTGTAGAATGGAGATGAAAACTAAAGAGCGATACCCCCCTGCACAATGAACATAGTGTTTGTCGTCAGTGATTATCTTTTTCATGCTATCATTGATGTAATCTAATGGGGCATTCAATGCGCCAATGACGTGCTCACTATCGTATTCGCTCGCCTTGCGAACATCTACAATAGTTGGCTGATCTTCAGCGGCCAATTGGTCGACACTTAGCGACTCAATCGCATCTATTTCCTTGCCTGCATCTTTCCAGGTCTCAAAGCCACCTTTCAGATAGCCCTTGGCCTTATCATAACCTACTCTCGCCAATCTAGTGACGACCTCCTCTACGCGGTCTTCGTCTGCTACAATGAGTAATTCTTGTTGGACATCTGGAATCAGCGTTCCCACCCAAGTCGCAAAATTTCCGTCAATCCCAATGAAAATGGAATTGGGGATGTATCCCTTTCTAAAGTGATCTCTTGACCTCGTATCAATAATGAGGGCTTCTGTTTCATTGGCGACCAGTTCAAACTCCTCGACCGTCAATGCCCTTGTTCCCTGCTCCAGCACGGTATCCAAGCTCTCATATCCTTTGATATTCAGTAATACATTTTGAGGGAAATAGCCAGGAGGAGGCATCAAACCATTTAATACCTCATCAACAAATTCTTCTTCAGTCATATCTGCTCTAAGGGCATAATTGGTTCTTTTTTGATTGCCTAGCGTATCTGTTGTTTCCTTGCTCATGTTTTTACCACAAGCTGAGCCTGCACCATGGCCTGGATAGACCATAATATCATCAGCCAGAGGCATAATCTTATTCCGTAGGGAGGCAAACAGATGGCGAGCTAGTTTGTCTTGTGTCAATTCAGCAATTACTTTTTGTGCCAAGTCAGGACGACCTACATCACCAATAAATAGGGTATCTCCAGTGAATAAACCCACCTCTTTGCCCGCTTCATCTCGCAATAGAAAGCAACTGCTTTCCATCGTGTGACCAGGGGTATGCAATACTTCAATCGTCACATCACCAACTTTAAAGATTTGCCCATCTTCTGCGACTATTTTTTCAAAACCCGTTTCCATAGAGGTAGGGCCATATACGATTTTAGCGCCTGTCTTATTGGCCAGGTCCATATGTCCAGAAACAAAGTCTGCATGAAAATGGGTTTCAAAAATGTACTTGATTTTTGCCCCATCTTTTTCTGCTCTTTTAATGTAGGGCTGCGTTTCTCTGAGTGGGTCGATGATTACGGCCTCTCCGTTTGATTCGATATAATAAGCAGCCTCTGCCAAGCACCCTGTATATATTTGTTCTACTGTCATTTTATTTGATTTTAAATGGTGGATGAATACTTCAAAGATAGGGGAGAAGATCTTATTAAATAGTAACATTTGTTACCCCTGCCGTTTAGGGCTGAGGCAAACGTTTATTTGACAAGCACTGATGGTTTGTATTTCACAATAATATGTATCCAAATTGACCTGGCCATTCTAAAAATCCAAACAAACAGGATGATGGAGATAAATATCAACAAGGCAAAGGCACTATTGACGCTCCACCCAAAACCAAATACCAAGGCCAAACTGAACAGTAAGGAGAACCATCCATAGAAGATATAGGAGATAAACATCGCTCCGTAGTAAAAACCTGGCTCTGGCATGTAGTTTTGATTACAATGACTACATCTATCTGGCATGTCAAAAGACTTTTCAAAAGAAAAGGTACCCGTATCAAATAAATCCCCTTCGCGGCAGCGGGGACATTTCATATTCCAAATGGAGGAAAGAACACTTCGATTTTTTTTGCACATAAAAATAGCTTTTAAGGATAAAGAATACCGCTGAAAGATAGTCCACATTCGTTTCTGGGAGCGTAACTTTTGTTACACATTGGATTTGGAGTGGGGAGCGATTTGCACCCTGGCTCCATTCGCCATTTAAGCTAAAAGTCTTGCCACACTGCGCTCTCGCAGTTTCGCGCGGAACGTGAAACAATCGTCGCCGCTCGCTATGCCAGCGATCTCTCCTCCCCACAAACAATTTCCCTTAGAAGCACCAGAATATTAACATCACTTCTTATATTAAGCATCAAAATCGAATGTTGATGCTTAGATTGTTTCTTACTTTTCTTGTTTATTCCCTCCTCAATAGTCTAGGTGCGCAGGATATTGACAGCACACTCAGAATGGATTTTGAGCAATATGACCCGCCCTCTACCTTGGTCGTGCCAGAAAATCTGGTCCATCGCGCCAAATATCCCTTTATTGATATTCACAATCACCAGTGGCGAATGCATGAGCAGGACCTTGATTTGTTGGTTCGACAGATGGATTCTTTAAATATGGCCGTTCTGGTCAATCTCAGTGGTAGAAACAGCGAATTGCTCAAAAAAATGATGGCTCGCGTCAAGGCAAGCTACCCCAAGCGCTTTGTGGTGTTTAGCAATATCAATTTGCGAAGTATTGACGATCCAGATTGGACAGAAAGTACCGTCAAGCAATTGGAATACGATTATAAAAATGGAGCAAGAGGCTTGAAAATTTACAAAAGCCAAGGCATGACCAATAAGGATACTCAGGGAAACCGCATCAAAATCAATGATCCGCGGATTGATCCCGTCTGGGCCAAATGTGGCGAATTGGGAATGCCTGTACTGATCCACTCCGCTGACCCCAAATCCTTTTGGGACCCACACGATGAAAACAATGAGCGCTGGTTGGAACTCAAGCTCCGCCCTCGTCGCAAACGCGATGCAGATAATCCAGCCCCTTGGGAACAAATCATCGCGGAGCAACACAGCGTCTTTAAAAAACATCCCAATACCACCTTTATCAGTGCCCATATGGGCTGGCATGCCAATAATCTGCAGCGCCTGGGAGAATTACTGGACGAGATGCCCAATATGTATGTAGAAATTGGGGCCGTTATTGCCGAATTGGGCCGTCAGCCTCGCCATGCTCGCCGCTTTTTTGAGCAATACCAAGATCGCGTACTCTTTGGAAAGGACTATTACCAGCCTTCGCAATATGCGACCTATTTTCGGGTCTTGGAAACGGATGATGAATACTTCCCCTATTACAAACGCTATCACGCTTTCTGGCGGATGTATGGGCTTGATCTGCCTGATGAAATCCTCAAAAAGCTCTATTACAAAAATGCCCTAAAGCTGCTGCCGCATTTGGATGCGGGAATGTTTCTAGAATAGACCTAATTGCCATGATATTTGAAAATACACCAATAGACATTAGCCAACTACCTCAGGCAGAAGCGGTCACCTTTCGACCACCTGCCCCCGCTTATTTACAAGTCAACTACATTGGGAATTTTATTTTCTTTGGCTTTATGGCCCTACCGCTCTTGATCTGGGTTTTCTTTGGACCTTCAACTTTAATCAAATATCCAGTTCTAATTTTATTTATGATTTGGTTTTTGTTGTCGATGTGGTTGGTCGATAAGAATTACAAATGGCAGGGATATGCCCTGCGGGAAAAAGACATACTGTTTAGAAAGGGGTACATTTTTCGAAAAACGACAGCTATTCCATTTAATCGAGTACAACACTGCGAAATTCGCCAGGGGCCAATTGAACGCTTGTTTAGCCTTCGCACTTTGGAGATTTATACGGCAGGTGGGCAAGGGAGCGATTTGAGCATCACGGGTTTACAAGAGGAAGAGGCCCTTCAACTCAAAGCCTTTATCATTCAAAATACGGCAGCAGAAGATGAATCCGTCTGATATCCATCAATTTCGTCGACAGTCTCCAGTATCGATCTTACTGATCCTACTCAAGTTTTTTCAGGCATTGCTCAGACAGGCTTGGCCCTTACTGATCATCTATTTTCTGGGGTCCAAAAATCGTTTTGAGTCTATTATCCTGACGGTGGGTATTTTTGCGGGAGTGGGGTCTACTATTTATTCCATTATTGCCTATTTCAATTTTTATTATGCCATCAAAGGGGAGGAACTACATATCCACAGCGGCTTGCTCAATAAGACGCGACTTAATATTCCCTTTGATCGAATACAAGCCATTAATCTGGTACAAAACCCCATCCATCGCTTTTTTGGCGTAGTGGGATTGAAAATTGACACTGCGGGATCGACACAGCAGGAGGCTGATATTTCGGCCTTGAGCAGAGCGGAAGCGGAGATGATTCAAGAAATTATCTTTGGTCATAAAAAAGACGAGGTAGCTGATACGGAAGAAGCTGATATTCCTGTAGCAGATCGCCAGCAAAAGATTTTCCAGCTCGATCTCCATACCCTTATCCGCACGGGCCTAACGCAGAATCACCTAAAAGCCTTTGGCATCGTCATCGCGACCCTTTTTGGATTTTACCAATTTGGGGAAGACATCATGGGGGAAAAACAAATGAGTACCCTGCTCAAAAACTTTTTTGGCGATAATCCCAAAAACATCCTTGGGGTATTTTTACAATGGTTGCCCTTGTTGCTTTTGATTAGTGTCGTCATCTCAGTTGGCAATGTGGTTTTGCGCTATTTTAATCTGATCTTACTCAAAACGGCCAATGGCTTTAAAAGCATCGCTGGCTTATTTACGCGCCATGAGCAATCAGCCAGCCTTGGCAAGATTCAGTTTATTGAATGGGATCGGAATTTTTTAATGAAATGGCTAGGGCTTTTTTCCCTTTCGCTCAAACCCGCTACCAGCGGCCGTACCCGCCAACAACAAACCATCTTTGTACCAGGCTGTGGGCAAAACCAAATCGACGAACTCAAAAATGCCTACTTTGGCCCAATCGACCAATGGCCAGCAGAAGTACACCCAATCAGTTCCTTGATCATCTTGAGGCGAACGCTCTATTTTGGTCTACTCCCCGCCCTCTTCTTAATGCTTATCAGCTATAATGCAGGGGCCAAGGCCTTAATCTGGCTGCTCCTTATCCCCCTCTCCTACTGGGTCAATTATCGCTATCACAAAAAATGGAAATTTTACGTCAATGAGCTGGGCATACAAACTAATAAAGGGGTGCTTTCTGATCGAAGTTCGCTCTTAAAATGGCATAAAATACAATCTGTAGCCCTGAGACAATCCATATATCAAAGGAGAAAAAATTTAGCAGATATTTATTTGTACACTGCTGCGGGAACCATCCAAATTCCCTTTGTAGAATTGGAAAAGGCCAGAAAACTCCAAAACTTTGCCCTTTACAAAATCGCCTCTAGCCAAGAAGCCTGGATGTAGATCAATTTATCTGGCTGGATCGAGTTGGAGTTCTAGATTAAACTCTCCGTCCTCCCGCTGTACGGTCACTTGGACGATATCGCCCACTTCATATTTTTCTAAAGCCAGGATCAAATCGCTTCGAGTGGTAATTCTGTCTTCATTCAAACCCACAATCACATCCCCCAATTCAATCTGCCCATTCTGACCGCGCGTGGTAGGGCGAATCCCCGCTTTCTCCGCTGCGCTCCCCCGCTCAACATTGATCACCAAAAGGCCATCCAATCTTATCCGCTGCATCGTTTGTGGAGAAGCCAACTGCACGCCCAAACTCGGCCGCATCAACTGCCCATGTTCAATCAATTCAGGCACTGCCCAGCCCACTACATCTACAGGAATGGAAAAGCCAATCCCCGCACTCGCCCCTGAGGGACTGTAAATCGCTGTATTGACCCCAATTAATCGGCCAGATGAATCCAATAGCGGGCCTCCTGAATTGCCAGGATTAATCGCTGCATCTGTTTGGATGACATCGCGGATAGGCACTCCAGAATCTGAATTGATTTCTCGTCCCAAGGCACTGATCACCCCCGTCGTCAGGGTTTGATCCAGCCCAAAGGGATTGCCAATGGCATAGACGGACTGGCCAATGCGCAAATTCTCTGAGCGGCCCACAGGAATGGGAATCAAGTCTGAAGCCTCCACATCAATTTTTAAGACCGCCAGGTCTTTTTCTGGTGCTGCACCAATCAATTTGGCGGGCCAGGAGCTTTGGTCGCTAAGGGTCACTGAGGCGCGGTCCGCCCCTTTGATGACGTGGTAATTGGTGATGATATGCCCTTCCTTATCCCATACAAAGCCCGATCCGTTTCCTCGCGATTTTTGGACCCGCAATACGATGGAAATTCCGCGAGGAAACGGATCGGGCTT
>JBCBDH010000193.1:0-9756 GCA_038529855.1 Bacteroidota bacterium
GAAATGGACTCAGGCGTAGTAACCTATGGTCCATTTCGTTTTGTACGACAAAACCCATCACGGCAGGATGATTAGCCATTTGGGCAACTGTTTCTTGTAATACATTGGTCCAAAATGCTTTTTCTGTATTGCCTAGCGTATCGTAAAGGTTTTTCCAAAACATCTGCTGTGGCATGGGGATACCTACCATGACGTACATGGGATTGTCTCCATTATTCCAGCATTTATCCAAAAAGTCGGTATGGGTAAACAATTGGCCAGAATTCCAGGGGCTAGGATAAGAGCCATCAGCGTTTAGCTGGCGAGAAAGCGTACTGTACACGCGGAGGGCATTGACCCCCATACTGCGCAGGTTGGGAAAATCGCGATCCCAAATCGCCTTCCAGTTGGTAATCGAAAAACCTGTTCCAGAGAAAGAATCCCAGAACCAATCGCCCAGGGCGGGCGCATCTCCATTTGATCCATTGATCGGACAAGGGGAGTAACACATGCCTTTAACAGCAAAAGGAGTAGCAGTGCCACCATTGACAGCTACCTTAAATTGTCCAACAGGTGTACCCGTTCCAGCATCCATGGAAACGGTCCAAATGGTTTTCGCATTGGTTAAATTCATAATAAAGAGGGGTTTAAAGAATTGAATAAATGAACAAGCCCAAAGGATGGGCAAATGAAAGTCGCCATTACAGAGTGCGTATTTCGTTTGCTTGCGTTCGGTTGATTTAGCAAACTGATCTAGAGGAATCTACGATAAGGAAGGCGCTTTGTTCCGCTTTATATTATAAATAATAATTATTTAACATGCATAAAAAACAGTTAAACAAGGATTAACAAAATAAAAAATCATTTAACAGTATGAAAACCGAATATATCAAGTGATCCAATTTTGACCAAATGACCTTAGCATCATGCGCTTATTCCTCTAATAATTGTTTCAATTCATTGAGCTTCATCATGCACTCAATGGGCGTCATGCTATTGAGGTTGAGCTTACTAAGCGCCTCTTTGAGTTGTCCAGCGATGGGGTCGACTGTTTCAAAGATACTAAGCTGAAGGGCCTCTGTAGAAAGGTTTTGTAAAGTGTCAGCAATTTCGGTTCTATCCTCGGCTGGCACTTGTTGGTCAATAGATTTTTGCTCTAGCTGAGTTAGGATGTGGGTAGCGCGTTCGACGATACTGCGGGGCATTCCCGCCATTTTGGCTACATAGATACCAAAACTGTGACTGCTGCCACCAGGTACCAATTTGCGCAAAAAGATGACCTTCTGCCCCACTTCTTTGGTAGCGATATTAAAATTTTTGATGCGGGAAAATTTATTGGCAAGCTCGTTTAATTCGTGGTAATGGGTAGCAAAAAGCGTTTTGGGTTGCGCATTGGGATTGTTGTGCAAAAACTCAGCAATTGACCAGGCGATAGAAATCCCATCATAGGTGCTCGTCCCTCGCCCAATTTCATCCAAGAGGATCAAACTGCGATCCGAAATATTATTCATAATGCTGGCCGTCTCGTTCATCTCCACCATAAAAGTCGATTCACCAGAGGAGATGTTATCTGTAGCCCCTACCCTAGTAAAAACCTTGTCAATAATGCCAATTCGAGCTGCCTCCGCAGGCACAAAACTACCCATCTGGGCCATTAGTGCAATCAGCGCTGTTTGCCGCAGTAGTGCCGATTTACCCGCCATATTGGGCCCAGTAATCATCATAATCTGCTGCTCATCTCTATCTAAAAACACATCATTGGGTACATAGCTCTCTCCCAAATCCAAATGCTGCTCAATAACGGGATGACGCCCCTCTCGAATATCAATCACAAAGCTGTCGTCGATCTCTGGCCGACAGTAACTATTCTTGAGGGCCAATCGAGCAAAAGCTTGCAGACAGTCCAATCGAGCAATGATCTGTGCATTTCGCTGGATGGGGAGAATAAAATCGCTGATGGTAAAAATCAATTGGCTGTACAACTGCGCTTCCAGCGCTAATATCTTTTCCTCTGCACCAAGTATTTTGGTTTCCAGCTTTTTTAATTCGTCAGTAATATAGCGCTCTGAGCCTGTCAGGGTTTGCTTACGCGTCCACTCAGGCGGCACCATATTTTTATACTTATTGGTCACCTCTAGATAATAGCCAAAGACATTATTAAAACCAATCTTTAAGCTATTGATCCCCGTTCGCTGCGCTTCAGATTGTTGGATTTCGAGCAATAATTCCTTGCTATTGCTAACGATGCTGCGCAATTCATCCAATTCCTCAGAGGTGCCATCGGCGATAACGCCTCCTTTGGCCAAATTAACGGGTGGTTCCTCAATAATCTGCTGCGCAATCTGATCAATGAGGCTTTGGCAGGGATCAAATTGTCCAGCCATATCCTTTAGCATAGTCAGGCTCGTCTGGCTCAACAAGTCCCGAACGGGCTCGATGACCTTGAGGGCGCGTTTGAGCTGAACCACCTCGCGAGGATTGATTTTGGACATGGAAACCTTAGAAACCAGCCGCTCTAGATCGCCAATTTGACGAATGTGTTGTTCCAATTCTTCTTGCAATTCCCTTTCTTTCATAAAAAAGGAAACCGCATCCAATCGGGCATTGATAGCTGGCTGTTGGATCAAGGGCAATAAGACCCATTTGCGCATCAAACGGGCACCCATTGGAGAAATCGTACAGTCCATAATCTTAATCAAGGGGACCCCAGTGTCATGTGGACTGTGCGCTATTTCCAGATTGCGAATGGTAAAGCGATCCAACCAAACATAGCGCTCAGCTTGTATTCGATTGATGCGGTTGACATGTTGTAATTTGTGGATTTCCGTCGAAGAGAGATAGTGCAAAACAGCTCCTGCGGCTATTTGGGCCATCGCCATTTCCTCCACTCCAAAGCCTTTCAGACTCTGCACCTCAAAATGATTGAGCAATTTCTCGCGGGTATAATCTGCTGTATAGACCCATTCATCCAGATGAAAGGTGTAGAATTTATCGCCAAAAGATTGTTCAAAATGCTTTTTCCGATCTTTGGAAAAGATCACTTCCGCAGGCCGAAAGCTTTGCAGTAATTTATCAATCCTACTCTCCTCTCCTTCACTCACCAAAAACTCACCCGTAGAAACATCCAAAAAAGCCAAACCCACATTCCCTTTCCGACCAAAATGGACAGAAGCCAAATAATTATTGCTTCTATGGTCCAAAAGCTGATCATTGGTCGCCAAACCAGGCGTCACCACCTCTGTCACTCCTCTGCGAACGATTTTCTTCTCCTTACTGGGTTTCTCCAACTGCTCACATATCGCTACTCGATACCCTGCCCGAACCAGCCTTGGCAAATACATATCCAGTGAGTGATAGGGAAAACCAGCCAATTCAATATCGCTCCCCCCATTGTTTCTTTTGGTAAGGATAATCCCCAAAACTTGAGAAGCGGTGATCGCATCCTCCCCAAAAGTCTCATAAAAATCACCTACCCGAAACAGCAGAATAGCATCTGGGTATTTACTTTTCACCTTAAAATACTGCTGCATCAAGGGCGTCACCTTGTTGCTTTTTTTCTTTGTTTTCTCTTTCCTTGCCAAAATATAGAAGTGATTTTGCGTTCGGACAAAGATAAAATCTATTATCCGTAATTTGAATTTTATGTTCTATCTTTGCGGGGCTAAATTGGCGGAGCCACATTGCCAGGCCCAGCCATTTAGTCGCTACAAAATCACTCGTAATCCAAATTTCTATCCTAATGATCCAAGAACTTGAAGCCCTCAACAGCACGGAAACCGAATTGATGCTGGATGCGGTACCCCTTGTTACGGTATTAATTGCTGGTGCAGATGGAAAAATAGACACTAAAGAATTGAGCTGGTCTGCCAAAATCACGGAAATCAGAAGCTATTCCTACCACGACTCTCTACGTCCTTATTATACCAAAGTGGGTGAAAATTTCTCGGAAAAGGTACAAGCCCTGATCGAACAATTCCCCAATGAGGTAGAACAGCGCAATGCCGCCATAAGTAGCCAATTAGAAGGACTCAATACGATATTTCCCAAACTCGATCCCAATTTTGCCCGTCGCTTTTACAAGAGTTTGTTGAGTTTTGCAGAACACGTGGCCAAAGCATCTGGTGGTTTTCTGCGGTTTGGTAATGTGAGTAAGGTAGAAAAAGACTTGTTGGGGCTTCCCATGATCGAGGAACCACTGCTTCCCGATGCAGAAGAGGAAGTAGAAAGTTAGGTCCTTTTTCGCAAGTATTTCCGTTTCGCGACAGATTTGTATTTCGGGCTTTTGCGCAAAATCCCTTGGTTTTTGGTATTTTTGAAGGTACATAAATACTAAAAATCAAGTCGATGCGTATACTTTTATCCTCTGCTTTACTTTGGCCCTTACTGAGCTTACTATTCCTGGCTCCCAATAATCTATTGGCCCAACCCGATCACCATCACGATCATTTTGGCTGTCATTTTACCCATAATCAGGTGCCTCGTCATGCCTTGACACCTGAGGAGATTCGCGGTTTGGAACTCAGCAATGAGCGTAGCGATACCATTGATATTCTCGATTATGAAATCACCCTGGAAATCATTGACTACACAGGGCGCTTCATAGATGGCTATTGCGACATTCGCTTTACCCCTAGAATGGATGCCGTGGATCGGATGAGTCTGGATCTACTAGAATTTGATGTACATCGTATTTTATTGGGTAGTGATTCGCTTAATTACAGCAATGATGGGCTACGCGTAGAGGTAGAATTTCCAGCCATGAATGTGGGAGATACGAGTACCATTCGTGTATTTTACAGCGGTAATCCCGTCGTTGATCCAACTGGATTTGGGGGTATGGACTTCTCCAATAATTACATCTATAATCTAGGTATTGGCCTGGGTTCCAATCCCTATAACTACGGTCGAGGTTGGTTTCCCTGTTTTGATAATTTCCGCGAACGCTCCACTTTTGGTTTTAATATCATCACAGCCAATGGTCGCAAAGCTTATTGCAGCGGTACTTTTTTGGAAGAACAGAGTATAGGGGGGGATACCATAATGCGCTCCTACCGTCTAAGCCAAGCCATTCCCACTTATTTGGCGGGTGTAGCCGTATCCAATTATCGAGAGGTCAACAGCAGCCATCAAGGCTTAGATCGAATGATCCCTACCCAATTGTTGGCGCGTAGCTCTGATACCTCAGAGGTAAAAACCAGCTTTGCAGAACTTGGTGATTGTATTGATGTATTGGAATTTTGGTATGGACCTTATGCTTGGGAAAGAGTAGGTTTTGTAATGACGGTTCGCGGAGCGATGGAGCATGCGGAGAACATCGCTTACCCCGTTGCTGTTGGCGCTGGTGGCTTAACCAATGGTCAAAATCGGCTGATGGCCCATGAGCTATGTCATCACTGGTGGGGCAATGTCGTCAATCACGATACACCAGCTGATATGTGGATCAAAGAGGGCAATGCAGAATATGGCGCCTTCCTATTTACGGAATATACAAGGGGAAAAACTGCTTTTATCAATCAAGTGAGGGCCAATCACCTCCGCGTCATCACGGAGGCTCATGTCGATGATGACAACTACTGGCCACTCTCTGGCATTCCCTTCGAACACACTTATGGTACGCATACTTATTATAAAGGGGCAGACATGCTTCATAATATGCGTAGCTATTTGGGGGATTCCCTATTTAGGGTAGGTCAACAGGCCGTATTGAATGATTATGGTTTTAGCTCTAAAAATGCAGCTGAATATCGGGATAAATTGACGGAAGCAACGGGTGTAGATATGAGTCCCTATTTTGATGCCTGGATTTTCAACCCTGGTTTTTCGGCCTATGAAATTGACTCTGTACAAGTACAAGCTACTGGTAATGAGTACGATGTAACGGTATTCTTTGAGCAAAAACTACGGGCTGCCCCTGAATTCCATCGCCAAACACCTTTGATGGTCACTTTTATTGGAGAGAATTGGGAGAAAGAGATCGTCAGAATGATGTCGGATGGTCAGTATTCTTCCGCGACTACTACCCTATCTTTTGAACCTAAGATTCAATTCATCAATGAAAATCAAGACCTGAGTTTGGCCCAATGGTCCAATCAGCAAGTGATCGATAATGATCTCAACTACGGCTTCGCCTTAACAGATTTTCAAATACAAGTCAACGAAATTGAGGATTCTGCCTATGTCAATGTCGATCATTATTGGGTTGGTCCAGATGATTTTGCCGATCCCAATGTCGAAGCGAGAATATCTAGTCGACATTACTGGCGGGTAAGTGGCGTTTTACCAGAGGTTTTTGATGCTTCTGCAACTGTAGAATGGAATGGCCGAGGTGAAGTCATGCACGATATCGACCTCGTGGAAGTCACAGAAGACAGTATAATTTTAGTCTATCGACCAAATGCAGGCGTAGACTGGCGCGAGTATCCTTACTATTCAGTGATTAATATCATTCCTACCGATCAGGCAGGTCTCGTGCGCATTGACTCCCTACTTATGGGCGAATATGCTTTTGCCAATGGCGAAGTTCCGCTCCCAGTCAATACCCAAGAATTGGAAATCGAGAAGCAATTATCCGTTTTCCCTAATCCTAGTAATGGACAATTCACGGTGGAGCTGCCCTTCACAGACTCTAAAGAAATTAATTTTTCCATCAGCGATGTACTTGGACAGTCGGTTTATCAAAGCCAAAGCCGAGCAGATGGTGGGCAGCTATCCTTTCAATTGGCGGATCAGGCCCTAAGCGAAGGTATCTATCTATTGCAGCTCTATCATCTGGACGGTCATTTATTTGGACAAGCCAAATTACAAATTAGCCAATAAGCCATGTCAGACTCAAAAAAAGGCCGTGTAACAGGCATCGGAGGCATCTTTTTCAAATGCCAAGACCCTCAAGCACTCAAAGAGTGGTACCGCGATCATTTGGGCCTGGTCATCGACCAATACGGCTCCCCCTTTGAGTTTAGAAATACCCATCGCCCCGAGGAAATCAATTATCTCCAATGGAGCCCTTTTAAAAAGGATACGGATTATTTCCAGCCTTCCCAAAAGGAATTTATGGTCAATTATCGGGTGGAAAATATCGAAGCCCTGGTTGAGCAGCTACGGGAAGCAGGCGTACAAATTGTCGATGAGATCGAAGAATTTGATTATGGAAAGTTTATTCATATTGTCGATCTGGAAGGCAATAAGATTGAACTTTGGGAGCCTGTGGATCAGGTGTTTACTGATTTTTTGAAGGGAAAGACGACTAAGTAAAGGGCGGTGTTTTGAAGAGGAGGCTGGTTGATGCTTATGGGCCAGCGCTGCACTCACGGAGTGACGGCAAGTCACTCCGTGAGACTGCCCGCAAGGTAAGCGGCCCCATAGGTATTTTTACCCGTTTTTAAATTTTCTCCCCTTTTCTGGTAATATTTTTGCTCCTGATGGAGTTACTTTGCATAATCAAACTGGTCAAAAATAATCTAGACCCATTTTAGATAAGGCCATTTGACTCCTCTAATGCTCCAATTGTAATTAAAAGACTGGCATCTTTAGTGAATAGGCATTATCTTTGAAAGTGTCGTAGCTAGGACATTTCCCTCTGTCTGTTCAATAAGTGCATCCTTCCCTGTATTATTGTTAAATCCTCAATAAGCCTTATGAAAAAGACTAATCTATTATTTGTGCTACTAGCTATTTTGCTAATCAACGCTTGTAAAAATGATGACGATACTGGTGGCGACGACCTGGACGCTCAACTAGAAGAGGCTCTACTGCTCGCCTCTAATGGCCAAGGAAAAGCGCATTTTATCCTTCCCGCCAGTACCGATTACAACAGTATCCCACAAGACCCCCTCAATCCAATTACCAGCGATAAGGTCAATCTTGGACAATTGCTTTATCACGAAACAGGTATTGCCTTAGCACCAAAAGATGATTTGGGCTTGGGTACCTTTTCTTGTGCTTCTTGCCATTTTGCCTCTGCGGGCTTTCAGGCGGGTCGAGTACAAGGCATTGCAGATGGAGGAGTTGGCTTTGGCGTAAATGGTGAGGGTCGCGAACGCGATATGAACTACCCAACAGACTCACTAGACGTACAACCGATTAAATCACCATCTACCTTAAACACTGCTTATCAGCAGGTCATGCTTTGGAATGGTATGTTTGGCGCTACAGGCCCCAATGCTGGGACAGAAGCCTTTTGGACTCCAGGAACACCAAAGGAGACCAATAATTTGGGTTATGAAGGCGTAGAAACACAAGCTATTGCTGGTTTGACCGTACATCGCTTGGTTATGGAGGAAAGCTTTTTGGAAGACAAAGGCTACAAAGAATTATTTGACAAAGCCTTTCCCAATGTGGATGAAACAGAGCGCTATACGCGGGAGTTTGCTGGTTTGGCCATTGCTGCTTATGAGCGGACTTTGTTTCCTAGCGAAGCACCTTTTCAGAAATGGTTGAAAGGCGATATGAGTGCGATGACAGATCAAGAAAAGCGGGGGGCACTGGTTTTCTTTGATGTCGCCAAATGTGGTAATTGCCATAATGGTCCTGCTCTGAGCTCTATGGAATTCCATGCTATTGGAATGAACGATTTGTACGAATGCCCAGAAGAGATTTTTCAGGCATCGGCCAGTTCAGGAGCTAATCTGGGTCGAGGAGATTTTACAGGAGATGAAGAAGATATGTACAAGTTTAAGGTCCCACAGCTTTACAATTTGGGCGATTCGCCCTTCTATGGTCATGGAAGCAGCTTCCGTTCGATTGCAGATGTTGTAGAATACAAAAATGCAGCGATTGCCCAGAATGCAGTCGTTCCAAGTTCACAGCTCGCTGAGGATTTTCAGCCATTGGGTTTAAATCAATCGGAAATCGACGATATTGTTGCCTTTATCCAAACGGGGCTCCAAGACGATAATCTAGATCGCTACGTACCCAATGCCATTTTATCTGGCAATTGTTTTCCTAATAATGATCCTATGGCCCAATCAGATTTGGGTTGTAACTAATCATCATATAACAAGAGGGATTTGGTCCTAAAATCAGGACCAAATCCCTCTCTATTTCCTCTCTCTGATTGTTCCTTTACTGTTTGAATAATTTCTCTGTCCGCTGATTTTGTCCATCCTGCAATTGCAATAGGTACATTCCTGCTGGAAAATCACTCAAATCAATTGAAGTTTCATTGGACCCACTGTGGACCGATAGCGATTGGCGAATCATCAACTGCCCACGCATATCCATCACTTTGAGCTGCAATAGTCCAGCTTCCTGTGTATTCAATTGAATACGAACGAAACCCGCTGTTGGATTAGGCGAAAGCTGTAGGTCTATATCCCAACTATGTTCTATGGTATTGACCAGACAGGATACGCTTGGATCGTATTCAACATCCAGACTGTAGGTATTGGTACAACCCGTATTTTGATCCATTACTTCCAGGGTATAATTGCCAGAGCTGGTGGCGCAGTATTCTGGAAAAACAGCGCCTTCTATTATTTGATCATCCAAATACCATTGAAGGGTAAACTCGTCCGCTATGTCTATATCTTCAATAAGCAGCAGATTTTGACCATTGGTAAAGACGGGTTCGTCAGGTAAGGCCGCTTCAATAACGGGCAGGTTTTGGCTGGTATTGCTACAACCATTCGCATCTGTATAAACCAGTGTATAAGTACCAGGCATAGTCGCTTCGTATTCTGACAAAGTAGCTCCATCAATCAAATCTCCATCCAGTACCCATTGATTACCTTCCGTATTGCTAGAACTCAGCACAAGCATGTCTCCAGCACAATAAAAAGG